>PFOW01000062.1 GCA_002792735.1 bacterium CG_4_10_14_0_2_um_filter_33_32 | reverse complement strand
ACACCAATCTTTGGGTAATATTTCACCCATTGATTATTTAATAAAAACTGTTCCGGAGTCTCAAATGTGCGTGACGCGTACAATAGCTTGATAGTTAAGCAAAAAAATGGTATAATTTTATAATAATATAAGTGGAATATTGGTTATACAATACTCACCAGACTTAAGGGCAAAAAGGCGATATCTAAATAAAATAATCTATTTTTTTGGATTATTCTTGCTATGTTTATTAGTGAATTTTGTTAGCGCTGATTCTCAAACAGATAAACTGGTTGAGCAGAGGACAAAAGAACTAGACGGGATTATCGCACAGCAAAATAACAAAATACAAGAGAAGCAAAATCAAGCCAAGAGCCTTAAAGATGAAATTGCAAATATTGAGCAGCAGTCTAAGGCCGTTGAGATTAAAATTAAGACTCTGAATGAAAAATTAAGGGATGCTCAGGGGCGATTAGATTATATAGAAAATGAAGTTAAGCTTAATGAAAAGAAACTGGATCATGAGCAAGAAAAGCTAAAAAAAGGCATTAAGCTTATTTATGCACAAGGTAATACTGATATAGTAGAGATTTTAGCATCAAGCGAAACGCTAAGCTCTGCTGTCAATCAAAGCAAATATCTTCTTACTATTAGTGAAGATTTGGCAGTTTCGGTAGAAAATATAAAAGATATTAAAAATAATTTAAATAAGAAAAAACAAGAAATAGAAAAAGAAAAAAATGAACAGGAATCTATCAAAGGTGAACAAGAAAGATGTAAAGAAGAATTAGCAACTCGAATAATGGCCAAGAATAGACTTATAGATGAGACTAAGGGGGACGAAGAGCTCTACAAAAAAATACTTGAACAGGCATTAAATGATAAATCTCAGGTTTCATCAATGATTTCAGCGATTTCTTCCGGCGCAAGCCCTATTTCCATTGGTCTTCCTTTTTCAGGAGCTAGGGCAGGACAAAGAGTATATACTGGAGAACCTATAGCTAGACTGGGTAACACTGGATTTTCTAGCGGTCCGCACGTTCATTTCGGAGTTTATCAGTATGGTCGTGATATTGATCCAATGCCTCTTTTATCTGTTAATGCTTTTAGCTTTCCAGTACCTGGCGCTAAAATAACCCAGGATTTTTTTGGATCATACAGTCATCGTGGGAGAGGTTGGCCAGGCGGTATAGATTTTGCTGCGGCAGAGGGAACTCCCGTCCGAGCGGCAAAAAACGGTGTTATTATATTTGATGGTGTAGGTAAGAATGGAATCAGTTCGGGTTTTGGGCACTATATAATTATTGATCATCAGAATGGATTTCTAACTCTCTATGGTCATTTAAAATAAAAATATGTTTATAGAAAGATACCTTGCTTAATTAATTATCCTTTGTATAATGAGCCTGATGAATAAAAACAATTCAATAAAATGTATATTAGCGATGTTTATAATATCGTTTATTATTAGTCCTTTTAACGTGTATGCATTGCCATCCATTGATCAGCAGATTAAAGAAATTGAGAGTAAGATAAAAGAAAATAAGCAAACGGTAAATGATAAAAAAGCAGAGGCGGCTAATCTTCAGTCGCAGGTATCTGCTATGAGTGATCAAATCAATGTAGCTCAAGCTAATATAAATTCTTTATCTCATGCAATATCAGATCAAGAAAAAGAAATTGGAACCCTAAAAGAGAAGATAAAAATTAACGAAGAAAAGATAACTCAGAATAAAAGTGATCTTAAAAAATTAATCCAGCTGCTTTATGAAAAGGGCAATCTATCCGCAATGGAAATACTGGCAAGTACGAGTAGTATTACTAATTTTCTCAATCAAGAGGAATATAACCGGGCAGTACAGGATAAAATAAATTCTACAATCCAAGAGATCAAAATATTAAAAAATCAGCTTGAAGCTCAAAAAAAAGAAGAAGAAACTAAAAAACTGAATTTAGAAACTCAAAGAAGTGTTTTAGAAAAGGAAAAAAAGAATCAGCAATACCAAAAATTTTTAAAGGACGATTTACTCAAACAGACCAAGGGACAGCAGGCAGAATATGAAAAAATGTTGGCTGAAAATAATAGAATAGCCGGTGCATTATATGAAGAGAGAGAAAGGCAAAGCAGGCAGAACAACGAATGGTTTGGCGGTGGAGGCAACGATTATCCGTATTTATCTAGAGGGGTTGATCCCTGGGGGTTTTATAAGTTGCAATGTACTTCATATGCTGCTTGGAAATGGAATGTGGTTTATGATAAACCATGGTATAGAGGGTCTGGTCCTTCAGGAACAGGAGATGCTCATAATTGGCCTAATTTAGCTATAGGCCAGGATTATCATGTAAGGTATAGTCCTCAAGTAGGAGATATTGTAGTCTGGCCTAAAACTAAACTTACTCCATATGGTCATGTAGCAATTGTAGAGAGAGTAAATTCAGATGGTACAATAGAAGTTTCAGAATATAATTGGAAGAAGCCAGAATCCTATACTTATAGAGGCAATATTTTATCTTCTGGTCTCACTTTTATTTATTAAAATTATTTGACAAACAAAGCGGTAAATTTTAATATAATAAGTGTTGGGATATCCCAACACTTATTTTTTAGATGTTAATAACTTCAAATAGAAACAGAAGAAAAATCAACTTCATTCCAATCATATTTATTGGTTTTTTAATGGCCGGTTCTTTTATATTTGGGCTTCTTTTAGGGTCGGGGAATCTAGGAAATATTAGACAGATCGGTCCTATCCAAATCAAACCAGCTATATTAAATCAAGATAGCGGTAAACCGCAAAATATTGATTTTAAACTTTTTTGGGATGCTTGGAATATGTTGGAGAACAAATATGTCGGAAGCTTGGACTATCAAAAAATGCTCTATGGAGCTGTTAAAGGAATGACCGATAGCTTAGAAGATCCATATACAATTTATCTGAATCCTGAAGAATCAAAACAGTTTCAAGAAGAAATAGACGGTTCTTTCTCGGGAGTGGGTATGGAAATCGGAATAAAAAATGGTGAGTTAGTGGTTATTTCTGCTCTGCCAGGCACTCCCGCCGATAAAGCAGGCTTAAGATCAAAAGATAAAATCATTAAGATAAATGGCGAAGAAACTCAGATTATGACCATAGATCAGGCAACAGAAAAAATTAAAGGCCCAAAAGATACTGAGGTTACTCTTACTATACAAAGAGGTAAGGATGCACCAAAGGATTATAAATTAAAGAGAGATACTATTAATGTTAATAGCGTAAAAACAGAATATGAAAAAGTAGGTAATAGTAAAATTGCTATTATAAAAATAACTAGATTTGAGCAAACAACGCCAGACAGTTTTAATAAGGCAGTTGAAGATATATTAATGAATCAGCCTAAAGGGATAATTTTAGATCTTAGAGGAAATCCAGGAGGGTATTTTACCGGTGCAGTGGATATTGCGTCAGAATTTCTTGATGGCGGCATCGTAGTGATTGAGGAATCAAAAAACGGTAACAGAAAATCCTTTAAAACGTCTAAAAAAGGTAGATTGACTAAAAATCCTTTAATTGTTTTAATAGACGAAGGTAGTGCCTCAGCTTCGGAAATAGTTGCAGGCGCTATTAAAGATAGGAATAGAGGTAAAATTTTAGGTCAAAAAAGTTTTGGTAAAGGATTAGTACAGCAGGTTTTTGATCTTGATAAAGGGTTTTTAAAGATAACGATATCTAAGTGGCTTACTCCTTCTGGTAAATCTATAAATAAAGCAGGAATAGAGCCTGATATCAAGAAAGAATTAACGGAAGCTGATTACAATAATGGTAAAGACCCACAATTAGACGAAGCATTAAAAATTTTAGGAGAATAAAAATGGAAGTTATATTAACTCAAGATGTAGAAAATTTAGGGAAATATGGGGAAGTGAAAAATGTTAAAGATGGTTACGCTAGAAACTATTTGATACCCAATGGTTCTGCTGTGTTGGCTACCACAAAAGAAAAAGAAAGAGTAGAGAAAGAAAAAGAAATATACATGAAAAAGAGAGAAGGTAAGTTGCAAGGGATAGAAAAGAAAAAAAATGATATAGAAAAGATAAAGTTAGAATTTAAAGTAAAAATGACAAATGATAAAATGTTTGGATCGATCACCAATAATGATATTTCTAAGACTATAAAAGATAAATCAGGCATTTTTATTGATAAGAAAAACATAGAAATAAATCCTATTCATGAAGTCGGTAAATATAAGGCAAAGATTAAACTTGGCGAAGGGGTAAAAGCCAAAATTCTAATTGATGTAAAAAAAGAAGGAGCTTAATGACAAAATATATCTTTGTAACCGGCGGCGTTTTATCAGGAGTGGGTAAAGGTATTACTGCCGCTTCTATCGGATCTGTTTTAAAATCCAGGGGGTTTAAGATTAATATTCAAAAATTAGATCCTTATTTAAATATGGATGCCGGTACCTTAAACCCTGGAGAACATGGTGAAGTTTTTGTTACAGATGACGGGGCAGAAACTGATTTAGATATAGGTCATTATGAAAGATTTTTAGATAAAAGCTTAAGCGGAAGTTCTAGTATTATGGCGGGGAATATTTTTGATAAAGTTTTATCTGCAGAAAGAGAAGGAAAATATTTAGGAAAAACAGTTCAGATAATACCTCACATTACAGCGGAAATTCAGCAAGAAATTATTGATGCAGGCAAAGGTTACGATATTCATATAACTGAGATAGGGGGTACTGTTGGGGATTACGAAGGCCTGCATTTTATGGAAGCTATAAGGCAGATCAAAAGAAAAGTAGGCGCTGAAAACGTTTTGTATTTGCACGTTGTTTTTTTACCATACCTCGAAGCGACTAAGGAGGTTAAGACTCGTCCAGCTCAATATAGCGTTAAAGATTTAAGAAAATTAGGTATTTCTCCTGACATTCTGGTTACAAGATCAGACTATAATATAACTCCTTCAATGATTGATAAAATATCTCTTTTTTGCGACTTGGAGCCTGAAGCGATTATTCCTATGGTTACAGTAAATTCAATTTACGAAATACCTTTGATAATTGAAAAATACAAATGTGCTGATCTTATTTCAAAAATTTTAGGATTAACCAGTAAGTCGCCTGATCTTAAAAATTGGAAAGACCTAAGTGAAAGAATAAAGAAAGACAAAAAAAGCGTAAAGATAGGATTGGTTGCAAAATATCTAACCAATAAAGATACTTACATGTCCGTTATTGAAGCTTTAAAATCCGCTTGCTGGTATAATAATGTCAACCCTGAAATTATATGGATAGATGCAGAAGTCTTGGAAAAAGATCCGAATAAAGCAAAGGAAATATTAAAAAATGTTGATGGTATATTAGTTCCTGGAGGATTTGGCAGTAGAGGAATAGAAGGCAAAATTATTTCTGCACAATATGCTAGAGAGAATAATATTCCGTATTTGGGATTATGTTTAGGAATGCAGATTGTAACAATAGATTTTAGTCGTAATGTTTGTAAATTAAAGAATGCTAACTCAACAGAGTTTAATACTAAAACAAATTACCCTGTTATATATATTATGCCTGGCCAGCGCGGCATAAAGAAAAAAGGCGGAACAATGCGTTTGGGTGCTTACCCGTGTGTGATAAAAAAAAGGAGCAGGTCTTTTGATTTATATAATTCTTCGTCATTTGAGAAAAAAATAAACGGTCAGGATATTTTGATTGAGGAAAGACATAGGCATAGATATGAATTTAATATGAAGTACCGCAAAATTTTGGAAGAAAAGGGTTTTGTTATTTCCGGAATATCGCCAGACGGAAAATTGGTAGAAATAATTGAAATAGAAAATCATCCGTTTTTTGTGGGTGTGCAATTTCATCCTGAATTTAAGTCCCGCCCAAATAAACCGCATCCATTATTCGTTGGTTTTATCAAAGCTCTAGTGGAAGGTAAAGATAATAAAAATCTTAAAGCAGACAAATTTTAGCATAAAAAAATAGAGAATTTTTAAAACCGCCCTAAGAGGGCGGTTTTAAAAATCTGCTTCTTTATAATTATTTATTTGGAACTACATTTACCATAACTCTTTCTTTTTTCTTTCCGGTAAAGCCATTTTCTTTCTTTTTCTTGAATTGAACGATTCCGGCCGATGTTGCAAATAAAGTATCATCAACTCCAGCTCCTACATTATCTCCTGGATAGAATCTAGTGCCTCTTTGACGCACAATAATTCCACCATCTTTTACAAGCTGGCCGCCGAAAACTTTTAATCCTAATCTTTTTGACTGACTATCTCGTCCGAGACCTGTACTTCCGCCTGCTTTTTTATGCGCCATATATACCTCTTAACCTTGATTTTATTATAATAAATCCCTAATTTGCTTTGGGACATAATCTATATTTACTTATGAATATTACCTTATTTTATCTTTTTAGTCAACGGTTAACCTTGTTAAATAATAAAAAAAGAAGTTCTATATCGAACTTCTATTGAGATTTGAGTATATTTTTTCGAATGGACCGACAGTAATTAATCCTTTATGGTTTTTGTTTCTCCAAAGATTTAAATCTTTATCTGCATTTTCTGGGTCTGGAACATGGATTACATTATGAATTGTTGTTTGCGTTAGGATTGCTTTGTATAGAGAATTTACAATAAGAGGATGATCGTCGCCGTATGTCCCAGCAAGCTTGTATCTGATTGTTCCAGGCACTGCTTTTATTGGCTCGGTTTTGCCGGCTAATTCCTTTAATCTTGTTTTGGCATTGTCACCTTGTACTATAATTGCAGCAATTCCACCGGACATCATGTAAGCTTTGTGTCTTTCTATAACGATTTTTCCTGTTTCTAATGGTTTGTATCCTTGGCCAAAGTATATGGATGGGTCTAGTCCTTTTTCATCACAGATGTTTAGATTGTTATTTCCATATTTTCTTAGCTCTTCATTGGTATAATAATATTGTTGATCGATTACGTTTTGGTCTGTATAAGCTAAGAGATAGATTTTCGGTATTTTTAACCCATGAGTTATTATTATACTGGCGATTTCATGTATATAAGGTACAAAGTCTGGTTTAACTATTCCGATAGTGGTTTCTTTCATTCATATAGCCCCCTTATTTAAAGGAACAAGAGCAGAGCTTTTAAGGAAAGAAGTTTATCTTAATTAGCTCACTAAATCAAGTTTTTAATTGTTTAAATAAGTATGTTAGAATTCGTCTATGGATATTATTAAATTTTCCGAAATTAATATAGGTTTTATAAATCAGGAGTTAGAAAAGGGGAAAATATTTGTAATTTCTACGGATACTTCTTACGGTATTGTTGGTAATATTAATAAACAAACAGTTGAGAGGATCTACAAAATTAAGGAAAGAAGCAAAGATAAACTTATGCCGATTTTTGTTAATCAAAAAATAGCAAAAGAAGTAGCTATTGTTAATAGACAAGTAGATGCTTTAATGAAAGAATTTTGGCCCGGTGATCTTACCTTAATTTTGCAGGTTGGGCCTAGTAAGAATAAGATTTTAGGATCAGTTCTGGATCCAAACAATACTATTGTGGCTAGAGAACCTAATGATAGGTTAATTTTAAATATTCTAAAAGAATACAAATTACCAGTTACAGCTACTTCGGCAAATATATCAAACAAACCACCAGCGTATAAATCAAAACAAATAATGGACTATTTTTCCAAAACTAGTAGCCTATCTCCTGATTATTTTATAGATTCAGGTAACTTGCCTAGAAGACAGGTATCAACTATTATAGACTTAACATCAAATTTAAAAATTTTGAGGACGGGAAGAATAAAATTAAAGGACATTAAGGAAGCGCTATAGTGTTGTAATAATGCTATTATTAGATAGACTATTAATTAAATAGTCCCGACATCCACATACGTTTCGTCGGGGTCTTCGGCCTCTGTAAGGAATATATATCCAGAGGTCTCGAGAGGTAAAATAATGCTAAAAGAAACTGATCTAGAAATTTATCAAATAATTGAAAAAGAAAAGCAAAGGCAAAGCGAAGGCATTGAGCTTATACCTTCAGAAAATTATATTTCTCAGGCAGTGATGGAAGCAATGGGGTCTGTTTTAAATAATAAATATTCCGAAGGATATCCCAGAAAAAGGTACTACGGAGGCCAGCAATACATAGACGAAATGGAAGAATTAGCCATAAAAAGAGCTAAAGACTTATTTGGGGCAGAGCATGTAAATGTTCAGCCTTATTCTGGTAGTCCGGCTAACATCGAAGCTTTAATGGCCTTGCTTGAGCCAGGTGATAAAATTATGGGCATGAATCTGTCGCACGGCGGACATTTAACTCATGGTCACCCTGTTAGTTTTTCGGGGAGATTATTTAAAGTTGTGCAATATGGATTAAATAAAGATACCTGTATGATTGATTATGATGAAGTCAGAAAAATGGCATTGGAGGAAAAACCAAAGCTTATAATTTCCGGAGCCACTGCTTATCCTAGAACAATAGATTTTCAAAAGTTCGCAGATATAGCAAAAGAAATTAATGCATATTCTTTGTCTGACGTATCACACGTTGTCGGTTTAATTATAGGGGAAGTTCATCCTTCACCATTTCCATTTACAGACGTTGTAACCACCACAACACATAAAACTTTAAGGGGTCCGAGGGGTGGGATGATTATGTGTAAGAATGAATATGCGGAAAAGATAGATAAATCTGTTTTCCCGGGTGCTCAAGGTGGTCCCCATGATCATATTAATGCCGCAAAGGCGGTTGCTTTAAAAGAAGCTTCTACTCCAGAATTCAAAGAATATGCCAGCCAGATAGTAAAGAACGCTAAAGTTATAGCTGATGAATTAATGAGTTTTGGTTTTAATCTAGTTTCCAATGGTACGGATAACCATTTAATTCTTGTTGATTTAAGGAATAAACAGGTGACAGGTAAGGAAGCTGAAGTAGCTTTAGATAAAGTTGGGTTAACTGTTAACAAGAATGCAGTTCCCTATGATGATAGGCCGCCTTTTGACCCATCGGGCATTAGATTGGGTAGTCCTGCTGCAACAACAAGAGGTATGCAAGAAGGGGAAATGAAAAAAATCGCCCGCTGGATCAACGAAGCAATAGAGAATAGATCAAAAGAAAATAAACTGAACGAGATAAGAGAAGATGTTCGTCAGCTCTGTTTAAGTTTCCCAGTCCCCGGAATTAGATAATTACATAGCACAAATAAAAATAGACCTTAATGTCTATTTTTATTTGTTGGTAATATTTAAATTGGTGGGATATTCTAAACTTTGCGCGAAATTTCTTTGAGCGAAACTGACGCTCCGCCCCGC
>PFOW01000061.1 GCA_002792735.1 bacterium CG_4_10_14_0_2_um_filter_33_32 | reverse complement strand
CAACATTTGACTTGATGAATGCCCCACATCACCATTATCACTACTAAGCCAGTCAACAGCACCATCTTAACTATCCAGTTGCTATTATCAGGCACATATGCGGTTAGTCCCCGATATTCCTGTTTTTTGACAGGTAACGACCATTTTCGGAAATTCCATTGATGATCGTGAACAAGTTTTTGTAACATATTTTCCCCTCCCAATTTTTATACTTATTCTAATATGTAATTTTGCAACCCTTGAGAATGGCAGAAAGCAATCATATCTTCTACTAACAATCTTATATCTTCCTCCATCCCTATATATGGACACAATGAAATTTTTTCAGTATTCTTCACTTTCCATATTCCGTCCTTGCATTGGTTAATCTCCATTACCTCATATATGATTTTTTCGGCACAAAATCCCCAGAGGTAACATCGCCATTGATAATATTCCATATACCTACCAATATCAATGGGGCTTTGGGTTGTTTTATATTCTTTTATTTCATTCCCATAGATAGCATCTGCCACCATTGAGATTATGCAGTTGCCATAAGGGGTCTGTATCTTAGGAGTAATTTTTAGCTCAGAGATATACTTTTTATCCTCCTTTTCTATTCCCCTAAAAATATACCCATCAATCAATACCATTCCATATTTTTCTGTTCCCAAACCCTCCTTTATATGGTGAACAGCCCTGCCAACTTTCATCGGCTCAGTCTCAACAACCTCTTTTTTAATTGTTGAGACTATGTCGGTATAAGACTTCCAGTTGGTTGTCTTATAGAGTCTATACGAATCTAACATTGTTGGAGATAATCTATACATACCCTTACCTCTTGTATTTGGTAAATACAGGACAATCAGTAAAACATGCTTGAGTTGGACAAAAAGTTTCACTTGATTCAGGCTTTTTATCAGGGCAATCAACAATCAACTCATACTGTTTATGGGCATTAACCCTTAACCCTAAATTTTTCGTTTTCTTTGCCAACAATCCTCTAACCTGTGTCAATACAGTAGGGTTCTTTTCTTCCTTTATCTCCAATAAAAAACAGTTTGCCTCTTCACTATTTTTTATTTCATCAATTCTTGTTCTCCACGCAGAAACAATTTGAGAAATCTTTCTATTCTCCATCGATACCCTATTAAGAGTATCTTTTATTTGCTGGATTATCTTACTGAGAAAGTTTGGTTCTTGCCCAAAATGAGGAATAATAATTTTTCCGATTTTCCCAGAGTCCTTTCCTATATGATAATCGGTTGGCGTAAAGTCGATAATTCGATT
>PFOW01000060.1 GCA_002792735.1 bacterium CG_4_10_14_0_2_um_filter_33_32 | reverse complement strand
AATCTTTGGGTAATATTTCACCCATTGATTATTTAATAAAAACTGTTCCGGAGTCTCAAATGTGCGTGACGCGTACAGAAGATTGTAAGCCTTAGCTTAGCATGGTAAGATTATTTCAGAAATGGCAAAAATACTAGCAGTTGTAAATCAAAAGGGAGGAGTTGGCAAAACAACCACTTCTATAAATTTGTCTGCTTTTTTAGCTAAAGAAGGCAAGCAAACTCTTTTAATTGATGTAGATCCTCAGGCAAATGCTACAAGCGGTCTCGGGGTTTCTAGAGAGTCTATAAAAGCAACTGTTTACGATATAATAGCCAAACAAACACACCCAGTGTCTGCTATAACCTTAACATCAATACGGGGCCTTCATACTATTCCGTCTACTGAAGATTTAGCCGGCGCAGAAATTGAAATAATCAATTTCCCCAGGAGAGAATTCAGATTAAAAGATGCTTTAGATAATATTGACCATAATTATAATTACATTATAATTGATTGTCCTCCCAGTTTAGGATTGTTAACAATTAACGCCCTAACAGCTGCACACAAGGTTTTGATACCTGTTCAGACCGAATATTATGCTTTAGAAGGGTTAGGACATCTCTTAAAGACAGTTACTCTAGTAAAAAATGCTCTAAATCCTCAATTGGAAATAGCCGGAGCTCTTCTTACTATGCACGATAAAAGATTAAAGATTTCCTATAGAATTATTGAGGAAGTAAGAAATCATTTTCCCGGCAGGGTTTTTGAGACTATAATTCCCAGAAATATTCGTTTAGCTGAAGCGCCGAGTTTTGGTCAATCTATTTTTTCTTATGATTTATTTTCATCAGGTGCTCGAGCATATAAAAATTTAGCTAGGGAGGTAATAGAAAGTGAATAAAGACATACTAGGTAGAGGATTAAAATCTTTAATTCCTGATGAAATTCAGGATGGCTTAAAAACCAAAGAAAATGTTATTTATCTCAAAGTCGACGAGATTGAGATAGATGATCATCAACCCAGAAAAACTATAAATAATTCAGGTATTACAGAATTAGCTCAATCCATAAAAGAGCACGGCATTATTCAGCCCCTTGTAGTTTTGCACAAAAAGGAAGGGGGTTATCAATTAATTGCAGGACAGAGAAGGTTGAGAGCGTCTCAAGAAATCGGCTTGTTAGAGGTGCCTGTAATAATAAAAAAAGTTGAACCTTCTCAAAAATTACAAATGTCTCTTATTGAAAATATTCAAAGAGAAGATTTGAATCCTTTAGAGGAAGCTGAAGCATATAATGTTTTAAATAAAGATTTCGGCCTAAGTAATATAGAAATTGCTAAAAAGGTCGGGAAAGCTGAGTCTACGGTAAAAAATTCAATTCGACTATTGAATTTACCTTCTGAAGTTAAAGAAGCTTTAATGAATAATCTTTTAACTTACGGTCACGCAAGAGCCATGCTTACAATGCCCAAAGAAGATCAAATAAATTTTTTACCCGAAATAATTAACCGTAAATTGACTGTTAGGGATGTTGAAAATAGGTGTAAAAATTATCATGAGGATAAAAAACCTATTGCAGAAAAGAAGATTGACGATTTTGATCTATATTTAGAAAAAACATCAAGTGATTTGCGTGAACTATTTCAAACTAAAGTTGCTCTTCAGCGAAAAGGTAAAGGCGGTAGATTAAGTGTTGATTTTTATTCTAAAGAAGAACTTGAAAGAATACTAGAAATTATAAAGAAAATTAAAGATTATATTTAGCGTGAGTTATGAATTTCATCTCTGACGGAGGCCAGAAAACGACCCAGACTTTTCCGATTATATTTTTTCTTGGTAACAGGCCCCAGCTTCTAGAGTCTGAACTTCGGTTGGGTAATCTATTGTCTCCAACAACGAAGAAATTGTCTTTTCCAAGTAACCATTCTTGGTTCATGTCCGATTCTATTTTTTCTGTATAAGGAATATAATTTTCCTCTAATGGTATTTCTGAGCTATTATTTTGAGCAATAAATATTTTTTTATCATGTATTTTTACGGTTTCACCTGGTAAGCCTATAATTCTTTTTATAAAATTTTCTCGAGGATCTTTTGGATATTTTAGCACAATAACATCTCCCCTTTGGGGTGCTTTTCCTATCTTATAAGATATTTCGTTTACTATTAAATATTCACCATCTTTGAAATTCGGCTCCATACTTTCTCCATTTACCAGAAAGGGCTGGAAAACAAAAAACCTAATCGTAAAAGCTATCACTGAAATTATTAGTAGGGTGTAGGCTATTTCCAAAGTTAGAAGAAAATATTCTTTCACTTTAACTTGAATTTGATTAGGCCAGGTTGTAGTTTTTACGATAATATAAGCTAAAGTAATTACAAATTCTACTATGCCGAAAATCTTAGCAACTTGAGCGATGGTAGGATGGCTGTAACTTATAACATACCCAATAATTATATAAGCGATCGACAAAATAAATGAAAAAATAATTTTTAGAACAGATGGTTTTTCTTCTTCCATGAGATTAATTTTATCAAGTATTTGAAGAAACGTCTACCCCGCGCTAACTTTTGGAAAAGACTTGTCTTTGAAAAAATGGTCATCTGGAACCCGGCACCGTACTATAAATTAAGAAATTAGAAAAATAAAATCTTTGAAGTTAGTGACGGGGCATAGCTTTGTATATTTAAAAGCATATGCTATAATATTCCCATTGTAATGAAGTTATTAATAGAGGAGATCTGTGGATTTATCATTGAGTTCTTCTGAAAAAAGAGAAGATCAAATTCAGGAAATAACTTATCGGAGAAAGCTATGGTGGGAAATACCATTAGGTATTGTTTTGGGATTAGTTATAGTAACCGGCGGCTTTCTTTTTTATAAAACATTTGCAGCAACAAAAAAGGTGATTACCGAGAATGTTGGCGGAAGCGCGCCGGCATTTCTTGATAAGGTTGAGCCTCGGGAATTGAGGGGTGAAGGAGACGGTCGTATAAATATTCTTTTGCTCGGAGTGGGCGGTGAAGGGCATAGTGGATCTTTTCTTACAGATACTATTATGGTTATGAGTATTGATCCAAAGACTAAAAAAGTTGCAATGTTATCTATACCACGTGATTTTTATCTTTATGTGCCAAAAGAAGGTTATAATAGAATTAATACAATGTATTATGCCGGAGAGAAAAACAAGGTAAATGGCGGTGGTTTGGCAATGTCTAAAAAGGTTGTTTCTGACTTGTTGGATATTAATATTCATTATGCAACAATGATAGATTTTACAGGTTTTAAAGATATAGTTGATACTTTAGGCGGGGTAACTATTAATGTAGACAAGAATCTTGTGGATACTACGTATCCTACGCCATCCGGTGGCTATCAAACATTAAGAGTGAAAAAGGGCGTACAGAATATGAATGGCGAGGCAGCTCTTAAATATTCACGTTCAAGGCATAGCACTTCTGATTTCGATCGGGCAGCAAGACAGCAAAAAGTTATTATGGCAATAAAAGAAAAAGCTTTTAAGATGGAAACAATCCTTAATCCAACTAAGGTTGCAGGGTTAATAGATGCACTTGGTAACCATCTAAAAACAGATATACAGCTTTGGGAAATTCAAAGACTAGTTGAGATAAGTCGTGACATAGACACTTCAAAAATAGTTAGCAAAGTTATTAATGGCGAAGAAGGATTAGTTACAACAACAAGTATTAATGGAATGTCTGTGGTAGTGCCTAAAACAGGTGATTATAGTGAAATAAGGAAATTTGCCCATGAATTATTTGTTGACTCATTCCTAACTGACGAAAATGCAACAGTCGAAGTATTAAATGGATCTTCAAATAAAAATGCCGTTAAGAAAGTAAGCTCTTTATTAAAATCGTATAACTATAACATTAAAAATACCGCTAATGCTGAAACTTTAAATTATACGCGAACTATTATTTATGATAATACAAAAGGCAAAAAACCTTATACGCTCGAGTTTCTTAAGAAAAGGTTGGTTAAGCTGGGCATGAACCCTGAAATCAAGAAAGATAGTAGTTATGATTCCGAGATTGTAATAGTCATAGGAAGTGATTACAAGGGAAAATAATGGAAAAACATACAATGGGAAAAGCAGACCTTCATATACATAGCACCTTTAGCTATGATGGTTTATCTACTCCTGAGGCAATAATCAAAACAGCCGCCAATATAGGTCTTGATATAATTGCTATTACAGATCATGAAGCAGTAGAAGGGGCATTTAAAGCCCAAAAATATGAAAAAAAATATGGAGTAGAGGTTATTGTTGGAGAAGAAATTCTTACCAATGAGGGTGAAATTTTAGGCCTTTTCTTAAAAGAAAAAATAGAGCATGGGAAGACTCTATTTGAAACCGTGAAAGCCATACGTGATCAAGACGGTTTAGTTGTTATTCCTCATCCGTTTTCATGGTTTCCATTAACAAGACCACCCATAGGATTAAAAAAATTATATGATATGATGCGCGATCGTAATTCTTTTCCTGATGCTATTGAGGTGTTAAATTCAACACCAATTGGCCGTATTTCGTTTGAGAAATGTAAAAGAGTTAATGAAAAAATATTTAATTTAGCAGAAGTGGCTGGCAGTGATGCCCACATAGATAAACATGTAGGTATGGGTGTTACTTTATTTCATGGTAAAACAAAAGAGGATTTAAGAAAAGCAATACTTGAGAAAAAAACTAAAATAACCGGTGGTTTTATATCAAAGACAGAACACGCAGAAGTAATTAGAAAAGATATTATAAGAATTGGTAAATCAACCGGAAAAAAATTACTTAAACCTTATTATCGACTTAAGGAATCTTTAAATAATCGTTTTAATATCTGATGGGTCATATATTTGAAAGAAAAACCTTTTTAGCTATTTTTTTCATTTTTTTAGGATTGGAAATAATAGTTTTTTACCCTGATTATATGCTATTTGTTTTGACAGCTCTTCTGATTTTTTTTGTATTTGCCTTATCTGCTATTCTGAAAATAAAACCTAAAGATAAGCACGCTTACCCGGTTTTTATTTTGCCAATGATCTTACTGGTTGAATTTTGTGTTTTTTTGCTTGTTATACCTGTTTTTTCTTTAAAACAATTATTTATATTTGCGTCTGCTTTCTTGTTATATTTAGTAATATTTTCATTAAACGCTCTAAAGAGCCGCTTCGTCTCTTATTCTTTGATTATTTTTAATATTATTACTATAGCTTTTTTAATCTCTGTCTTTTTTTCATTTGTGATAATTTTTGATTTATATTTAATAGTGGGATTACAGCGTTGGCTGGCAATGCTGATTTTTGGCACAATAACTCTTTTGTCTTTTTGGTTTAATATTTGGCAGAATAACCTTTCGGTTAGAAATATGTATACCCATGGTTTTGTTTTAACCATGATAATTACTGAATTTTTTTGGGTTTTAACTTTTTGGCCGCTTCTTGCTTTATCGTCAGGATTTATTCTGTTTACCATTTATTATATTTATATTGGTTTATTTAATTCTATAATTAAAAGTTCTTTTAATAAAAAAGTAGTTTTAAATCATACCATTATTCCTTTTCTCGTTTTAGTATATTTTATAATTTCAGCCAGATGGTAATATGCTAAAATATATTTTAAGGTAATCTTAAGTTAATTTTTATATTGAATTAGATAAAGGAGGTTTAACATGGATAACAACAGAAATTCAAAACTGTTAATAATAATTATTATTGTTAGTTTTGCTGCTGGTATATTAGGTGGTGGTTTATTTGATAAAGTAATTATGCCATTTATAGAAAAGGGATTAGGTAAGAGTAATAATGTGATAATTGGAGATAAGACAGAAAAAATTACGGTTGAGGAAAATTCTGCTGTTATAGATTCTGTAAAAAAGGTTAGCCCCTCTGTAGTTTCAATTATAGGTACTTCAAATGTGATGGATTTTTTTGGTGACATAAGCCAACAAAAAGGTGAAGGCACTGGTTTTATTTTAACTTCAGACGGCCTTGTTATGACTAATAAACATGTTGTTTCCGATTCCAGCGCAAATTATAAAGTTATGACTTCAGACGGCAAGAGTTATAAAGCTAATATACTTGCAAAGGATCCGTCAAGCGATCTTGCTATTTTAAAGATAGATGCAAAAAATCTTAAAGTAGTTGAGCTTGGTGATTCTGATGAGCTTCAGATAGGAGAAAAAGTAATCGCGATAGGTAATGCTTTAGGGGAATTTGATAATACTATTACAACAGGCGTAATTTCCGCTAAAGGAAGACCTATACAAGCATCAGATCAATCAGGACAGGGGCAGGAAATGCTAGAAGGTTTATTACAGACTGACGCAGCGATTAACCCTGGTAATTCAGGAGGACCCTTGCTTAATCTTAGGGGTCAGGTGATAGGTATTAATACTGCAGTGGCTAGTGCTGAAAATATAGGGTTTGCTATTCCGATAAACGTAGCAAAACCTGCTATAGATTCAGTATCAAAAAGTGGTAAGATTGTAAGACCTATGATGGGCGTTAGATATATATCTGTAACCAGTGATCTTGCAACCTTGAATAATCTACCTGTAAGCAAAGGAGCTTGGGTTTATTCGGGTTCGGATTTAAAGGCTTCAGTTTTGCAAGGCGGTCCTGCTAGCAAAGCAGGGATTAAAGATAAAGATATTATTACTAGGGTCGGTGATCAGGAAATAGATAAAGCGCATGGCTTATCTTCTATTATTCAAAAATATAAACCGGGTGATATAGTAGATATTACTTATCTAAGAGATGGTAAAGAAAATAGGACAAAGTTAACTTTTTCAGAACTTTCCTAATAATCAAAAAAATGAGCCCTTAAGGGCTCATTTTTGTAAACCCAGCACTAACTTTGATAACGAACTTTCTTCTTAACATGAAATAAGTTCTAAGGCAGGATTTTTACTGTTGAGAAAATGGTGCATGAAGTTAGTGCTGGATAAACTTTGCAAATCTTGGGAGTTTAGAGTAATCATTAATAAATTCAACTTTTATATTAGGATAATTTTTATCAATTATGTTTTGTATCTCTTTTTTTTGATTGCCTATCTCCATTAAACAGATTCCATTCTTTTTCATTTTTTCATCTATTTGAGCGATAAATTCCCTAAAAAAACTTTTCTTTGTTACAAAAACCGCTTTTTTAGGTTCAAATTTTACCTCTGGTGATATTTTCTCGCTTTCTAGAACATAAGGCGGATTAGATAAAATCAGATCAACCTTTTCTGGTACAGATAAGAGTAGATTCCCTTTTAAAAAGGTTATTTTTCTTGGAATGTTTTGATTTTTAGCATTTAATTTAGCTACCTCAAGTGTTTTTTGTGAGATATCTATAGCATAAATCTTGAAGTTCAAGTTTTCGATTTTTGCTAATTTTTTAGTGACAGATATTGCGATACATCCTGATCCCGTACCAATATCGGCAATAACTAGCTTCTCTTGTTTTTTTGCCATCTGTCTGCTGCTAATTATTTTAAGCGCAGTTTCAACAAGAATTTCAGTTTCAGGTCTAGGAATAAAGACATTTTTATCAACATAAAAGTTTAGTCCGAAAAATTCTTTTTGGCTGGTAATATAAGCGATAGGTTCATGATTTTTTCGGTGCTTGATTAGTTTTTTATACTGAAAAATCTCTGTCGCGGATAATTCATAAAGATTATTTGTGTATAGCCATTCTTTGGATTTTTTTAAGATAAAAGACAATAAAACTTCAGCATCTAATTGGGGTGTTGTGATGTCAGCTTTTTTTAGTATTTCTTTGCTATACTGTAAAGCTTTTTTTACCAGCATATCAATTATGCGCTTTCTAAGAGCATTTTTTGATTCTCGCTTTCCAGCTCTTTTATTAATTCCTCTAGATCACCGGCTAGAACACCTTCTAAATCATGGGTTGTATAATTTATGCGATGATCCGTAATTCTTGATTGAGGAAAATTATATGTTCTAATTTTTTCTGACCTATCACCTGTACCTATCTGAAGTTTTCGCTCATCGCCTCTTTTTTTTGTTTCTTCTTCTTCTTTTTGGGAAAGTAGTCTGGCTCTTAAAATTTTTAAAGCTTTTTCTCGATTTTTAATTTGAGATTTTTCATCCTGACAGGAAACAATCATACCAGTGGGTATATGTGTAATTCTAACAGCTGAATCAGTTGTGTTAACGCTTTGGCCCCCAGGCCCGGAAGATCTAAAAACATCTATTCTTATTTCCTCTGGCTTAATTTCAAGTTCTACTTCTTCTGCTTCAGGAAGAACTGCAACTGTTGATGTTGAAGTATGTATTCTTCCTTTTGATTCGGTTTTTGGAATTCTTTGGACTCGATGTACACCACTTTCATATTTAAATTTTGAATAAGCTCCATTACCCTGTATTCTGAATATTATTTCTTTAAATCCGCCAGCTTCCTGGTTAGATGAATTTAAAATCTCAGCTTGCCACCTTTTGTTTTGGGCATAATGAGAATACATTTTAAATAAATCAGCAGCAAAGAGAGAGGCTTCATCTCCGCCAGCACCAGCCCTAATTTCGATTATTACATTTTTGGAGTCATTTGGATCTTTTGGTAGAAAGTCAACTTTTAACTCTTCTTCCAGTACCTTTTTGTTTTCTGCCAATTTATGCGATTCAATTTCGGCAAATTCAATGAGTTCTTGATCTTTTTCCTGGTCAATTAATGTTTTGTTTTCTTTAAGTTCTCTATCGATTTTTTCCAGTTTAATTATCTTTTCAACAATAGGAGCCATGTCCTTATGCTCTTTAGCAATTTTTTGGAACAAAAACTGACCTTGAACGATTTTTGGATCGCTTATTTTATGAGTCAATTCATTAAATTTTTCTTTGAATTTAATATATCTTGTTTCCATATCTTACTCCATTACAAAAAATCCCTTAGCGGGATTTTCTGATTCTTACTCTTCCGTTTTTGTCTTTGCTTTTTTATCTACGGTTTTTTTGCTTGGTTTTTCTATTTTCTTTTTTTTATGTTCTTCGGCCTTTTTCATTCTCTCTTTAAATTTATCTATTCTTCCGGCTGTGTCTATCAGTTTTTGTGTTCCTGTATAAAATGGATGGCATTTAGAACATAATTCAACATGAATATGGCTTATTGTTGAACGAGTTTCGAATTTATTTCCGCAAGAACATTCAACTTGTGCTTTTTCGTATTTTGGGTGTGTATCTTTTTTCATATAGATAGATACTATCAGAAAAGATAAGCTTTTTCAAGAGTAATAAACGTATTTAATAATACATTATGATTTTTGTATCATCATTGATTATTGATTGTTTATTTATCTTTTGTCTATTTATGAAGAACATGTAAAAGTTCAGAAACATTCTGGCCTCTTATAGAACATGAATAAGTTACGAAACATTTGAGACTCCTGCAAATAACTAAGGAGTTTCCAATATGCATATCAAAGCCTTGTGGTATAAGACTAATTTGCATAGCCT
>PFOW01000059.1 GCA_002792735.1 bacterium CG_4_10_14_0_2_um_filter_33_32 | reverse complement strand
CACCAATCTTTGGGTAATATTTCACCCATTGATTATTTAATAAAAACTGTTCCGGAGTCTCAAATGTGCGTGACGCGTACAATAGCTTGGATTTTGTTTTAATTTAATATATAATTTTTATTGATAATTAGGATTAAAAGTGAAGAAAATAATAGGAATAATACTAGCAGCCGGTAGGGGAACAAGGCTTAACGAAGGTAAACCTTCGGATATACCGAAAGTATTACATTTATTGGGCGGTCGTCCGATGATTCTTTATTGTATAGATACTCTAAAGGAGGCAGGTATTGATGATATTATTTTAGTTGTTGGCCATAAGGGTTACTTAGTCAAGGAAACTGTTGGGAATGACGTTAAATATGCAGTTCAAGATGAACAGTTGGGCACAGCTCATGCTGTTTCTGTAACTAAAGAGTTTGTTTTAGGCAAAGCTGATTATTTTGTTATTCTTAATGGGGATAATCCTTTATTTTCAAAAGAAACAATTTCAAAATTGGTTAATTTATGCATTGAAAGAGACGCTTTTATTTCTTTAGTAACTGTTGCTGCAGATGACCCTAAAGGTTACGGAAGGATTATAAAAAACAAAAGGGGTGGTGTATTAAAGATTGTGGAAGATAAAGATGCAACGACTCAGGAGAAGGCTATAAAAGAAATTAATGCTGGTTGTTATTGTTTTAAAGGTGATTGGCTGTGGGATCATTTGGAAGATATAGAATTGAGTTCACAAGGAGAATACTATCTTACTGATTTAATAGGTATTGCTTTTAAGCAGGGTAAAAAAGTTATGGCTTTGAAAATAAAAAATAGTAAAGAAGCCATAGGTATTAATACTCCCAATCATCTTGATTTAGCAAACAAAGTATTGAAGGAAGTATGAACCGTTATTCAGATGTTGCTATTGTTTTAAAAAGAAAAAGCTTTGGCGAAGCCGATAATCTAATTACTGTTTTTTCTAAAAACCATGGCAAGATAAAACTATTGGCTAAAGGGTCTCGCAAGATAAAAAGTAAATTCATGGGTCATATAGAACCCCTTTGCTTAATTAAGCTTTCGGCAGTTTCTGGTAAGTCTTTTGAAATTCTTACCTCAAGTCAGATAGAAGAAAGTCACCACGAATTAAAAAGCAATTTAAAAAATTTACCGCTGATAAATCTTATTTGTGAGATAACCGACGCGGTAACCTGCGAGAGGCTTTCTAATTATCAAGTATTTAATTTAATAACTAGAGTATTTTCTTCTGGTTTGTGGGGGAATAAGCCGGAATTAATTTCCTTGTTCTATTTTATAAACCTGTTAAAATTTTTGGGATTTGCGCCAAATTTTCATAATTGTGTAAAATGTGACAAAAACGGAATCATTTTTCCTTACTTCAGCTACTACTGGGGAGGTGTTGTATGTCAAGATTGCATTGATAGTTATCCCGGTAAGCGTATTGACGAGGAAACCGTCATGATATTAAAGTTAGTTAATTCATCTACTAATAAGATTTTTAGTATTGTTGATAGATTGCACGACAAAGATACTAAAAAATCATTTAAGATAATCTCTGACTTTTTTATTTATATAATTGAGAAAAAACCCTTATCGCTCAAGTGTGTTGAGGAACATATTTATTAAGTTTAAATCAATCTATATATTTCTTTCTATAGAAATAGGTTAAGTATGCCTTTATCATAGTATTGTGGTCTTATTGAAAAAGATTATTACAAAAATTAGAGATCTTTTGGTTCAAAATAAGATATGGCTCAAAATAGCTGTATTAGTGTTTTTAATATCGATATTCTTGGGAATCATAACTTTCTTTTTTAGACAGTTGCCCACATATCCATTGATATCTGATTCACTTTCTAAAATATCCGATATCGGTAAACAGTCGAAGAATGCCGATTCTTTCGGTCGTTTTCTGTTAATCTACGGAAATAATTTAAGTTCGATGGCCATTATACTTTTTGGCGGTTTTATATTTGGTATTTTTACTTTTATCGGGCTTTTTGCGAATGGGATGATACTGGGTTTTTTTGCTTTCTTCATACTTTTTACGCCACTGCCAAACTTAATAAAAATTATTCTTTTAGCCGCAATTATACCTCATGGGGTTATTGAACTTTCTTTATTGATAATTGTTTCAGCCTGGGGCTTTAAATTGGGTTTTGAGCATCTACTTCCTAAATCCAAAGGAAGAAGACTTAAGGTTTTTATTGATAATTTTAAGAATTCTTTTTGGATATTGCTATTGTTGGTTATAGGTTTAGCCATAGCCGCCTTAATCGAAGTTTTAGATATGAAGATTCTTTAATTTTTGCTAAAATAAACCTATGGAAAAATCTAAGAAACCAAAAACAGCCATAAGTGAGGGCGATCTAAGCTGGAATTTAGCTGATTATAATAAGCGGAAGGAAGATCCTCCAGCTAGAATTAAAAAAAATCCTCTAAAAACAGAAGGCGAATTAATGACCGATGAAGAAATGGAGAATTGGTTCTTACAATCCGTCCAGACATTGAAAGTTATAAAGGAAGAGAACGGAGAAATTTTTATGAGATTGCATGAGGGTTTTATTTCTGATTTGGAATATCTTTTGCGCTTAGGTAAAATAGAAAAAGATGTTGTTGAATTTGGCAAAGAATTAACAAATTTTGATTTTTAGGAAGCAGGCGAAGATGACAAAAGTAACAATGGAAAAAATACAGTCTTTAGCAAAACAAAGAGGATTTATTTTCCCATCCTCAGAAATTTATGGCGGTTTTGCCAATACTTGGGATTACGGCCCATTGGGTGTTGAGTTAAAAAATAATATTAAAAATTCTTGGTGGAAACATTTTGTTCACGATAGAGAAGATATGGTCGGACTGGATTCAGCTATCATTTTAAATCCAAAAGTGTGGGAAGCATCTGGTCACGTCGAGGAATTTGCCGACTTATTGATTGATTGTAAACAATGTAAAGTCAGACTTAGGGCAGATCATGTTGTTGAAGAACAAACAGGCAAAAATGTTGAGGGTTTAAAACCTGAGCAAATTGATGCAGCCATTAAAGAATCAAATGTTAAGTGTCCTAGTTGTAATTCAATGGAATGGACAAGCGCTAGGCCTTTCAATAACTTGTTCAGAACTTTTGTAGGTCCTTTGGAGGAAGATAGATCAGTTGCTTATCTTAGGGGAGAGACAGCCCAAGGGATATTTATTGATTTTAAGATGATCTTGGAAAGTACTAGAAAAAGAATTCCTTTTGGGGTTGGTCAAATAGGTAAATCATTCAGAAATGAAATTACCACCGGTAATTATATTTTTAGGACTAGAGAGTTTGAAATAGCTGAACTGGAATATTTCATAAACCCTAAGACGGACTGGGAGACGATATTTAATGATTGGCTTTCTCATATTTATAAGTTTAGTGAAAAGATTGGGATAGCTAAAAAAAATATTCATGAGAATGATCTTCTAGCAGAGAAGAGAGCTCATTATTCCAAAAAAACAATAGATCTTTATTATGACTATCCCTTTGGCGCAAGTGAAATGTGGGCTATTGCTTACAGAACTGATTACGATTTATCTCGTCATCAAAAATATTCAGGGGTTGATATGTCTTATACTGATCCTATAACCCAAGAAAAATATATTCCTCATGTTATTGAACCGACATTTGGAGTGGATAGAACTATTCTTGCTGTATTGTTGTCGGCTTATGACGAAGAAGAAATTGAATCAGCAAACGGCAAAAAAGAGAAGAGGGTAGTATTGAGATTCAAAAAGGAGTTAGCACCATACAAAATAGCGATTCTACCACTGTCAAAGAATCCTGAGTTGTCTCCTAAAGCAAAAGAAATTTTCGATCTTTTAAAGAAGAATTTTGTTTGCGATTATGATGAAACTCAATCAATAGGGAAGAGATACAGACGGCAAGATGAAATTGGCACACCTTATTGTGTTACCATAGACTTTGAAACTTTAAAAGATAATGCGGTAACTGTTCGTGATAGAGATACAATGAAGCAGGATCGAATAAAAATAGAAGAGCTTGATAGATATTTAAGTGATAAACTAAAGTAATTTTTACTTTTTGAAAAGTACCTAAAATATTTTCTTGTACTTTTGAATGACCAAAAGATACCAAAAGTCAGCACGCTCGTTTGAAAAGACCAAAAACAGGTGTTCTTAAAGCTTACGAACCTGAACGATTTCTAAGAAGAAACCGCTCTCACAAAGAGATGTTATTACTTTTTTTGTTTCGGGTTGAGCAGGTTCTTGTTCCAATAAGAATTGGAACCGCTTTTTAAAAACCTGTTTTCTTAACATCTTTTCAAAATGCGTGCAAGAAAACGAAAATAAATAAAACAAAAAAGATTTGACCCAGCTACTAATGAAAGTTATAATTACTAATTCTTTGATCCTTAAAAAGGTGGGTGAATTTGTTGAGTGGTAAGTTGGAAATTTTGGAATCTGATAAGTTTAAAGGTGCTTTAGATGGTACAGAAAAGCTGGTTTATAATTGGAAGATTGTTGCTATAAGTTCAGGTGAATATGCAATCTTTGTGATGGGCTTAGGTCACCATAGAGATATCTTCGCGATTTAGAAGGAAAAACAAAGGTGATTGTTTAATGCTCGGAGGAGCAGTAATCAAAATTTTAAGAGTAGATTCCATAATTAAAGTAAGCAATCAATCAGCAAGCTTTCCCGAGATGAGTCAAGAAAACTTTAATGCTTTAATAGAGTTATTTAAAAAGGAATTACTAGAAGAATATAATATTGAAATAGTAGATCATATTTTCTAGAAGGAGCTGATCAGATTGGATACAGCTATTATTTTTTTGAACGAATATAAAGAAGTAGTTCCACCAGAAAAAGCAAAGTTTCAAACATTAGGTGATTTGGTAGCAGTAAAAGAAGGGGATCAGTGTGTATTTGTTATAAGGGCAGAACATGAAAACATACTAGATGTCGCTAATTATGTATATGAAGATTATTGTTCTATCAAAAAGAAAGAACGTGATTGTGATAGCGTTCTTGGCGCTGGAAGAATCGCATATGGTTATCAGGGGAATGATCAATTAATAAGTGTATGTAATGGTACAAATATTTGTGGCTTTGAGGAAATGCCCGAAGAACTTTTTAACTCATTAATCGATCTGTTGTATCAACAGTTTTTTGGGATAGAAATTATAACGCATCCTTAAGGAGTTGATTAATATCCAAAAAGCTATAATAGCGATTGCACAGATTGGCTTTTCTTTAGAAGGTAGTGATCAACATATTAGATATATGGGAAAAGCAAAAGAAAAGGGAGCTGATATTATTTGTTTTCCCGAAGACTTTATTAGCATTAATGATGATTATAAAGATTATATACTGGAATTTTTTAGTCCTCTTTGCAAAAAATATGAAATCAACGCAATAATACCGATTGTTACCAAGGATAATGAGGGTTTGCGCAAATCTGCTCTGGTTATTGACAGAAACGGTCATCTTATAGGTATATATAATAAGCAAAACCTCTATGATTGTGAGATAAATGATTTTGTACCAGGTGAAGCTCCAGGAATTTTTGATTTAGATTTTGGAAGAATAGGCATAATTATATGTTTTGATATTTTTTCGCCGGCTGTTATTGCGCAATATGTAAATCAAGGAGTAAAAATAATATTTTGTCCTTCTAATATGGTAGTATCAGACATTCGATACAAAAATCAGCAAATAAATGCCATAAACTCTATATATACAAGTATTGTATTCCAAGCTAAGTGTTTTTTTGTCACCGCAATGCTAAATGAAAAATCTTTAATCGCACAAAGCAAAATAATTTCACCCGAAGGAGTATTATCCAAAACAAGAAATAATCAGAATCGTCTCTTGGTTCAGGAGATTGATATTCAGGGTCTAGTATTACTAGATAGTTTATTATAAATGATACAAAACAATGACTGCCAATAGGTGGTCTTTTTTATATATTTAATCTTTATAGTATTCGTATTAAAATCTAATTATGAGTAAATTACCATTACATATTTCTTCAGGAGGTGTGGTTTATAAAAAAGAAGATGATAAAATATTCATTGCGCTTCTTGGTTGGTTTCGAAAATGGGGACAATTATGGATGTTTCCAAAAGAAACAGTGGAAAATAGTGATGCTAATGGTAGAGATTTTGAAGACGAAGAAACATTAAAAAATGCGGCATGGCGAGCATTAAAAGAAGAGATGAATATTGAGGGGGAAATAGAAAATTATTTAGGTAGTCTTCAAGAATTTACTACAATAGATAAGACTAAAAAAGAACGTCATATACATTATTTTTTATTTAGATATAAATCAGGCGATATGAAGCATTCCTGGGAACATAATGCAGTTAAGTGGTTTACGATCGAAGAAATAGCTAATTTAAGGCTAAAAAAAGGCGAAGATGAGATAGTTCAGAAAGCACTACTTAAAATAGCAACATAGATTCTGATTGTGGATAAGCATAAAAAATAACTAGACCTATTATTATAAACAATTAAATATCTTGCCTTTATGAAGGCAAGATATTTTTTATTAACACTTATTCTATTAGTGGTAGTTTATACTATTGACATGGGGCTTGGTGGTGAATTATAATGTAAATGTGGATAAAAGTGGGGATAAGTGGGGAAAACGGTGGATAAGGATATCTACAGAAAGGTCCAGATGTTTATAGGAGAATACCAACATTCAGTAGACTCAAAAGGCAGAGTAGCAATACCCGCTAAATTTCGTGCAGCCTTGAAAAAAGGAGCAGTCGTAACTAGGGGTTTGGACAAATGTTTGTTTTTATATCCAAAGAAAGATTGGAACGAGCTTGCTGCCAAATTAGCAAATCTTCCAATAAGCCAGAAAGACGCAAGAGCATTTGCCAGGCTTATGTTAGCCGGAGCCATGGATGTTGATGTTGATAAGCAGGGTAGAATCAATTTGCCATCATATTTAAGAGATTATTCAACCGTTAAAAATAATGCAGTTATTACGGGTTTATATAACCGTTTGGAAATTTGGGATAGTAAGGAATGGGAGCAATATAAAAATAATGCAGAGAAAGAAAGCTCAGATATTGCTGAGCACCTAGGAAACCTAGGAGTTTAATTTAAGTTTAAGGGGTCGGCAGTTTAAAAATTTAAAAATTAAAACCATTTGTTCATCTCCTATTTGCTAAAAACAAAAACAAAAATACTGCCGACCATTTAATATTAATGCAAAATCATATACCAGTTCTTTTAAAAAAAGTATTATCAATTTTAAACCCAACTGATGGGATTATAATTGATGCCACACTTGGTCTTGGTGGTCATTCAAAAGAAATTCTAAAAATTTCTAAAGCCTCTGTTATAGGTATGGATCAGGACGGGGAAGCTTTAGAGATTGCCAAGGGAAATCTTAAAGAGTTTAAGGGTAGAGTAAGTTACTACCAGGAAAATTTTAGCAACATTAAAAAAGTTGCTGAGTCTTTAGGAGTCTTGGGCAAAGTCTCTGGAATTATTTTAGATCTAGGGGTATCAAGCCTGCAGATTGATAAATCAGAAAGAGGGTTTAGTTTTCAAAAAGAAGCGCCACTTGATATGAGAATGGATACAAGGAGCGACTTTACCGCTTACGAGATTATCAATAGTTATTCTAAAGAGAGTTTGGTCCAAATTTTTAGAGAATATGGTGAAGAAAGATTTGCTTACAAAATCGTGGACGAAATTATTAACGAGAGACGAAAAACGAAAATTAAGACCACAACTGAATTAGCAAGTTTAATAAAAAGAGTTGTTCCTAAAAAATATGCTTTTGCTAGAATCCATCCTGCAACTAAAGTTTTTCAGGCTTTAAGGATAGCGGTTAACAACGAATTAAATAATCTTCAAAAGGCGTTAGAGGGTTCTTTGGAGGTTTTATTTCCTGAAGGGAAATTAATAGTTATTTCTTTCCACTCTTTGGAAGATCGTATCGTAAAACGTTTTTTCAAAGATATGCAAACGAAATCTATTATTCAGATTTTGACCAAAAAGCCTGTTATTGCTAGCGAGGATGAGATACAAAGCAATCCAAGAAGCAGAAGTGCTAAGTTGAGAGCAATACAAAAAAATTAATAAAAATTAGAAATAAAAGGAGAATAAATCATGGGCAGACTTTTAACAATTACAAGATCAGAAGTAACCGAATTTGGTATTAGAAAATCGGCATATATGCCTCAAGTTAAAGTTGGAAAAAGATCTCTTGGTTTTATTACTATTGTTTTATTTTTAGTTTTGAGTTTATTTTATCTAACTCAGGCTAATCAGATAGCGACTAAAGGATATCAAATTAGAGAACTGGAACTAAAGAAGGCGCAGGCATTAGAGAAACAGGAAAGTTTAAAAATAGAAGCTGCAAGGCTAAGATCAATTAAAGAAATTCAGAATAGTGCTTCTTCTTCACAAATGGTTCCAGCAAGCGAGATTAATTATATTTTCCCAGATAAATCAGTTGCAAAAAAATAAAAACAAAAATATATCAAAAGGCACCTTTAACAGGTGCCTTTTGAGTTAAAAAGTCTTTTACTCGTCTTTTTGTTAACCTATATATAAGTTATAATAATATTATGAGTTATTTAGAACATACAATTCAAAGAAAAAGAATAGGTATATTCTTTGGTTTCATTTTTATTTTTTTCGCGGTTATTATCTTTCGTTTATTTGATCTGCAGGTAATGAGGAATAATATTTATTTAAAAATGGCCGATAAACAACATTGGACCACAAGAAAAATACCGGCTAAGAGAGGTCTAATATATACAACTGATATAAAAACCGGTGAAAAAAATACTTTAGCAACTAATGAAACTCTTAATATGGTTTATGCTGTTCCACGTCAGATTAAGAATAAGGAGGAAGCTTCGAAGAAATTATCAGATATTCTCGGTATAGACAGTAAGGAAATATCCAATCTCATCAATAATGATAAAGTTTATGTGCCAATAAAACATAAGTTAAATAATGAGGAAGTTTCTAAAATTGAAGAATCTGATTTATTGGGTATCATGCTTTCTCCGGAAGAATGGAGGAATTATCCTGAAGGAGAATTAGCCTCTCATGTTGTTGGTTTTATCAATAATGATGGTGAAGGCCAGTATGGTATAGAAAGCTACTTTAATGATCAGCTAAAAGGTAAGTCAGGGGAAGTCACCCTTGAAAAAGATAATTCCGGGAGGCAAATCACTGCTAGCTTAAAACAAGAAAACCCCGTGTTAAATGGACAAGATATAGTTTTAACAATTGATAGAGTAATTCAAAGTTTTGCAGAAGCAGATTTAAAAGATGCAGTAGAGAAGCATAAATCGCCAGGCGGAAGCATTATAGTCATGAATCCTGATAACGGTGATATATGGGCAATGGCTAATTATCCAACCTTTGATCCTAATAAATATAATGAGATTAAAGATTATGAGTTATTTAAAAATTCGGCCATCGCCCATCTCTATGAGCCTGGTTCAATATTTAAGATTTTGACTATGGCGGCAGGCATAGATACCGGGAAGATTTTTCCTAATACTACTTATATTGATACTGGCGAGGTCAAAATTGGCGGTTATACTATTAGAAATGCAAGTAATAAGGTTTACGGGAAAAGAACAATGACTGAGGTATTGGAAAATTCAATTAATACGGGAACAATATTTATCAAAGATACAATTGGTAATGAAGTCTTTTACAATTATATTAAAAATTTTGGTCTTGGGCGAAAAACAGGCATTGGTTTATTAGGTGAAGAAACTGGGGTCTTAAAATCTTTTAAAAGCTGGAAAGATATTAATTTTGCTACGGCTACTTTTGGGCAGGGTATTGCTGTAACTCCATTGCAGTTTATTACGGCTGCTTCAGCTATAGCAAATGGTGGTGAGTTAGTTAATCCCAATATAGTTTCTAGATATATTTTACCTGACGGTAGTACAAAAGAGCCGGAACGAACTAAAAAAAGGGTTATAAAAAAAGAAACTGCCAATATATTAAGTGCAATGATGGTTAGCGTAGTGGAAAAGGGCCACGGTAAAAAAGCTCAAATACCTGGGTTTAGGGTTGCGGGGAAAACAGGGACAGCTCAAATACCTTTAAAAGACGGTAATGGTTATGAAGCTTATAAGAGTATTGGATCTTTTATTCTATTTGTTCCAGCAGAAGATGCTAAATTTATAATTCTAGTTAAAATAGATGAACCGCAAGGCGTTCAATGGGCAGAAAGCACAGCCGCTCCGGTAGCCGGAGAATTAGCAAAAAAGATATTAAATTATTTAGAAATTCCGCCCAATAATAAAGAATAATTATGAAGAAAATAGTTCAATCATTACTGAAATATTTAGCAAAATGGTATTTATCAAAACATAAACCCGAAATTATTGCGATAACTGGTAGTGTTGGTAAAACTACAACAAAAAAGGCAGTATCTATTTTAATCAATGAGAAATTTCAAACCAATCAGCAGTTTGAAAGCGGATATAATACAGAAATTGGAGTCCCTTTATTTATTTTAGGTCAGAAGATTCCAAATCATATAATTTTATGGCCGGTTACTCTTTTGAAGTGTTTATTTTCTGTTTTATCAAGTAATAAACTTGAAAAATTAGTTATAGAAATGGGTACAGAAAAACCGGGCGAAATTTCTTATCTTTTAAGCTTTATTAAACCTAAAATTTCTATTCTTACGGCAATTGCCCCTGCTCATTTAGAAAAATTTGATAATCTTGATAATATCCTAAAAGAAAAAGGGAAAATTATAACAAGCTTAACTACTGACGATACAGCTATTTTAAATTATGATGATTCGCGAGTAATCAGTTTAAAAGATAAGACCAAGGCAAAAGTTATAACTTATGGTTTATCTGATAATGCTGATGTCCAAGCCTTTGACATTAATACTTCTATTAATGGAACTAATTTTAAAATTAGATACAAAAATAAGGAATTTCCGATTTCTGTTAAAACAATCGGTGAACACGTAATTTATTCTTTACTACCCGCGGTTGCAGTTGGTTTTATCTATAACTACACCATAGAGGAGATCCAGAGTATAATTTCTGGTTTTGAATCAGTAAAAGGGAGGATGAATTTAATCTCGGGAATAAACAACAGTATCATAATTGATGATTCTTATAATGCCAGTCCTATATCTGTGAAACAAGCGATTGAAACACTAAATAAAATTGCGTCTGGCAGGAAAATTGCTGTTTTGGGCACTATGAATGAACTTGGTGATTCTTTTACCGAAGAACATAAAAATCTAGGTAGAGAAGCGGCCGACAAAGTAGATTTATTAATTGGAGTGGGAAAAGGAGGCAAGATAATAACCGATGAAGCGAAACTGGTCGGTATGGATTCTAAGGAGATTTTCTTTTGTGATAATTCTATTGACGCGGGATATCTTTTAAAAGGTATTATAAAAAGTGGTGATACTGTTTTGTTGAAAGGGTCGCAAAATAATGTAAGGCTGGAGAAAGCGATAGCAATGATAATGAAAGAGCCGTTTAAGGCTAAAGAATCCCTAGTTAGACAGGAAGGTTTCTGGAAAAAACGATAACTTTTGAGTTATATTTAAATTTATGTTAAATTTTAGGTTAAATCATGGAAATGTCTTATTTATCTAAAGTATATTTTTTCTTATTAATGCCAAAGATCTTTTTGATGACTGCGGTAAGTTTTTGTGTTGCATTACTGTTTACGCCTATCATTACCCATTTTCTATACAAATATAATATTAGGCAACAGATTAGAGAAGAGGCGGTAGACGGGAAGAAGTCTTCTGTTTTTTATTCTTTGCATGAAAGAAAAAAAAATACACCAACAATGGGTGGGATAATAATTTGGGTTTCAGTTTTATTGGTAACTGTTTTATTTAATTTAAGCCGTTCTCAAACATGGCTACCTTTATTTGTTTTGGTATCGGCCGGCATTTTGGGCGTGTTTGACGATTTATTTAATGTTCTAAGCATTGGGGCACAGAAAGGTATTAGAGCTTTAAGAAAACTGGCGCTGCAAATACTTATTGCATCAATTGGCGCCTGGTGGTTTTTTTATAAGCTCGGTTTTCATTCAATTCATATTCCAGGAGTAGGAGATTTCAATATTGGTTGGCTTTATATAATTTTATTTATATTTGTAATGGTTGCATCTATGAATTCCGTAAACATAACTGACGGTTTAGATGGTCTGGCAGCCGGCTTATTGGCAATTGCTTTCGGAGCTTTTGCTATAATTGCCTTTGCAAAGGGCAAGCTGGAATTAGCAGCTTTTTGCGGTAGTATACTAGGTGCTCTTTTAGCCTTTTTATGGTTTAATGTTTATCCGGCAAGATTTTTTATGGGTGATACAGGATCGATGGCATTAGGGGCAACATTAGGGGTAGTTGCTTTATTATTAAATTCCGTGCTAGTTTTACCAATAATAGGATTTGTTTTTGTTATTGAAACCCTTTCTTCTATTATTCAACTTTTTTCAAAGAAATTTTTTAAAAAGAAAATTTTTATAAGTGCACCATTGCATCATCATTTAGAAGCAAAGGGTTGGCCGGAACCTAAAATAACTATGAGGCTTTGGATTATTTCGGCTGTCATGGGCTCTATTGGATTAGTAGTCGGTCTTATAGGTATGGGTGTTCGGTAATACAAACAAATAATTAATCAAGAGAACAATGAGAGAAAAGATAAGAAGTAGAAAATCTGATTATATATTAAGCATTACTGTTTTTGCTCTTCTAATTATCGGTATTATTATGATTTCCAGTGCCAGCGTTGTGCTTTCTTATGAAAAATTTGGAAGTAATAATTATTACGTAATTAGACAAATAGTGAATGCCTTGATAGGTATCGGTTTTCTTATATTTTTTTATTTAATAGATTACCGGAAGTTGAAAAAAATTAGTCCGATTTTTTTGATATTAACAATAATTCTTTTATTATTAGTATTTCTAATCGGATTTCAATATGGTGGTGCTAAAAGATGGTTACATTTTGGTTCTTTTATAAATGTACAACCTACAGAAATTACTAAATTAGCTTATGTTTTATATTTGGCGGCATGGCTTGAGAATAGAGGAGAGAAGCTTCGGGATTTCCAGTACGGTTTAATTCCTTTTGTATTGATGACTGTTTTTATAGCTTTTTTGATCATTCTTCAGCCAGACTTTGGTACCACTCTTGTTATAATACTGACAGCTGCTTCGATGTTTGTAATCGCAGGAGCTAGCTGGCAGCAGATAATTCTCGGTGGTTTTGCCGGATTGGCCGTTGTTTGGCTCCTTATTAAAAGCTCTTCTTACAGATTTGCCAGACTATCAGTTTTTTTAGACCCATCATCTGATACACAAGGTATCGGTTATCATATAAATCAGGCACTTTTAGCAATAGGTTCGGGTGGGTTACTGGGTTTAGGTTTTGGATTAAGCAGGCAAAAATATAATTATTTGCCCGAACCAATGGGAGATTCGATATTTGCAATAATGGCTGAAGAAATAGGGTTTTTAAGAGTTATAATAATTATTTTATTATTTATAGTTTTAGCATATAGAGGTTATCGAATAGCTAGGCTTTCACCTGACACATTTGGCAGATTAACAGCTTTTGGCATAACTACTTGGCTTACTATTCAAGCTGCTATAAATATTGCTGCTATGCTTTCTTTAGTTCCATTAACAGGTATACCTCTTCCATTCATCAGTTATGGGGGTTCTTCTCTGATATCTTCCTTAGCCGGTATCGGTATACTTTTAAATATTTCAAAATTAAGCGTTAAAGGAGAAGTTTATGAAAGTCCTCGTGGTAGCTGGTGGAACAGCCGGTCACATAATTCCCGCTCTATCCATAGCAGAAGAGTTACGTCGAAGAGATAAGAAAGCAAAGATTCTTTTTGTAACAAGTCGAAGTAAAAAGGATGAAATCCTTATTTCGAATAAGGGATTTAAAATTAAAAAAATATTCGCCGGAAAGCTTAGGCGGTATTTTTCCTTTAGTAATTTTACTGACATTTTTTTTATTATTGCCGGCTTTTTCCAGAGCCTTTTTCTCGTAGTAAGATATAAACCGGATATTATTTTCTCAAAAGGTAGCTATGTGTCTCTGCCTGTTGTTGTAGCAGGTAGGATATTAGGAAAAAGAATATTAATACATGAATCAGATTTTTCAATAGGTTTAGCTAATAAATTTTCTCTCCGTTTTGCGGATAAATTGGCAGTTTCTTTTCCGTTGAAATATTATAATAAAAAATTACAGAATAAACTGGTTTTTTCAGGTAATCCTATAAGAAATTTGCATTCCGGCAAAAAGATAAAAGAATCTGTCGATACTTTAGTTATACTGGGCGGAAGTCAAGGCGCTAGGAATATAAACGTTAAAATATTTGCAATCTTAAAAGACTTAATAAATAAGGATATAAAAATTATTCATTTTGTCGGTGATTCTGATTTTCCGTCGGCAAAAAGGTTAAGAACTGGTTTGTTACTTAATGACCAAAAAAACTACGTGCCCTTTTCGAATATTTTTGACGAGAAAGAGTATGGTAAAATATTAAATGAGGCTAAACTTATAATCAGTAGAGCAGGTAGTACAATTTTTGAGATCGCATCTTTATCTAAGCCAGCTATTTTAATACCGCTTTCTGGTCATCAGCAACAGAATGCAAGAATATTGGATAATAATGATGCGGCTATTGTTATTGAAGATAATAATTTGACATCTGAAATCTTAAAAGAAATGATTCTAAGCTTGATAAGTAATCAAACAAAGCTTAATAAGCTAGCAAAAAATATATCTAAATTTTCTACTCGCAATGCTGCAGGAATTATAGTTGATCAGTTGTTCGATATGGTATCTAGGTAATGAAAAGGATATTATTGCTGGCAGATTTACATCAACAAAATTATGTTTTGAAAAATTTAGACAATTTTTTATTTAAAAATAAATTTAGCGGCATTATATTGGCAGGAGATTTGACTAATCGTAACTATAGTTCCTTAGATTATGCCAAAAAATTCGAAGCCGTTATTAAAAAGAACAAACTAACTCTTTTTTATATACCAGGGAATAATGATCATGAAGATGTAATAGACTACTTTGAGCATAATAATTATTCTGTTCATTTAAAGGGTAAACATTTTGGTGGTTTTAAGATAATTGGCATTGGGGGAGTAGATGATGTTTATATGCCTTTAGGGTTTAGTTCTTCTAATTCTATTTTGGTAACTCATATGCCGCCTATTTTATCAAATAAAAATTTCAAAGACGCACCCCCGATTCATATTTTTGGCCATACTCATTTTTGGGAATATTCCAGGAAGCAGGGCTCTACTAGTCTTATACAGCTTAAGGCAGCAATATATAACCGTGCGGCTATTTTGGAATTGCCTAGTCTAAAAGTGCAGTTTATCAATTTTAAAATATGAATAAAGAATATTATTTACAAATTCTAAAGAAATACAAAGTTTCTCAGAATATTATTAATCATAGTTTGGGTGTATACAGGGTCGCTGAAATTTTATCAGACAAATTTATTGATAAGGGATATATAATTAATAAAGAAATTATTTTACAAGCAGCTATTTTACATGATATAGATAAGGAAATCACAAAGGGTGAGCATCAACTTCACGGATTAAGGTCTGCAGAAATATTAAGAGCTGAAGGCATAGATAATAAAGTAGCAGATATTATCAAGAGTCATCCAGCAGATAAAATATTTAGTAGGGGGTTTGAAAAGATTTCTCTTGAAGCAAAAATATTATATTATTCTGATAAAATATTTGAACAATATTTATGTTCAGTTGAGGAGCGAATTTTAAAATGGGAAGAAAAGCATAAGCTCGATAAAAAGCTAATTGTTAGAATGATAGCTGCTGTTAAAAATCTCGAAAGAAATTTATTAAATACAATAAATATAACATTCGAAGATATTAAAAGAGAATTTTCGAAGGTATCTCTTTAATTTTATTTTTATTTCTGTCATTATAAAAATATATTAGTTAATTAGTGAGGTACAAAATGATAAATATGGAAAAAATTGATGAGCTTTCTAAGATTGAAGGCGAAAATTTGATAACTATATATTTGAATGTAAATAAAAAAAATATTTCCCCATTAGTCCTTAAAACTAAAGTCAAAGATCTGTTTAAAGAAACTGATTTTTCAGAGGCAAAGAAAAAGAATATAGAAGATAAAATACTTAATTATTTGTCCGGAATAAATCCAAACACTAAATCAGTTGGGATTTTTGCATCAGAGAATTATTGGTTAACTTGCGGATTGCATGGTGAAATAGGTGACTATCTTTCAGTGGATTATGTTTTTAATCTTAAACCGTTGACTATGTTTCTTTCAGAAGGAAAGAATATAGGCATATTATTGCTAGATAATAAAAGTGCTCGTTTCTTTTCATTGTATCAATGGGAACTGGAAGGCTATAAGCATTTTGAAGATAAAATACTGCCAAGACAAGAGAATGGGGGCTGGTCTCAGGAGTGCTTTGAACATAGGCGAGAAGAATATGTAAAAAGTCATCTTAAAAGATCAGCCGATTTTTTAGTAAAGGCTTATAATTTTTATAAATTTGAACATCTTTTTTTAAGAAAAGATCCTGAAATAACCAATCAATTTATAAACATACTTCCTAAAGAAATAAAGAACAAAATTAGAGGCGAAATAGCTATAGATATGGATACCCCAGCCCAAGGTATAATTTCCAAGGTTATGGAATTAGATAAAAGCGAAGTTAAGAAAGAAGAAACGGGTTTAATAGAACAGCTAGAGAATGCTTTAAAAGACAGAATAAGGCACAGAGCTATTTCGGGTATGGATAACGTTTTTAGTAAGTTTTATGATAATAAAGTTGATTCTTTATTAATCAATGAAGATTTTTCAGAACGAGGTTTCTATTGCCAGTTTTGCGGGTATCTGTCTGTGGAAAATCAATTTTGTCCTTATTGCCAATCAGTTGCTGTTAGAGTCAAAGATATTATTAGTGTATTAATAAAAAAAGCCATAGAGCGCAATATCACTGTTAATATTTTTAAGGACGACCTAGCATTAAAAAGACTAGGGAATATTGCGGCATTTATAAAAGAGTATTGATGAGAATAATTTTGCGTTTCCTAAGCTATTCTTTTTTGGTTCTTTTGATATTTTTTTCTTTGGTTACCTTAGAGTCTCAAAATTATAGTAGTATTTTTTTTACTCGAGAAGAAAAGAGTCAATATACCAAAACGGAAAATACACAGAATAAGGATGATACTAATATTGTAACTTCTGATTTTGATGAAGATAAAGACGCATTAGAAATCGAAGAAATAAGCAAAGAAGAAGAAACTGAAACCATACAGGTAAAAAGAGTTATTGACGGAGACACAATAGTCTTAGATAATAATCAAATAGTGCGTCTAATAGGAATTAATACCCCGGAGAAACATCAAAGATATGGAGCCGAAGCTGCTACTAAATTAAGAGAAATGGTTGAAGCAAAAGATATCATCCTAGAGTATGACAAAGGTAGATATGATAAATACGGAAGATTGCTTGCATATGTATATACAGAAGATCTTTTTATAAATTATGAATTAATAGAGCAAGGATTCGCATATCTTATGGTAATTCCTCCTAACACAAAATATTATGAGGTTTTCCGTAAAGCAAAAGAAGAAGCTAAGTCTAAAAAACTGGGGATATGGAAAAAGTAACTTACGTCGTTTAAATTATTAATAATTGCCCGCCCTCACTTATAGTTTCTGGCGGGCTGAAGTTTCGGTAAGGAATGTATATTCCGAAACATCAGGAGGTAAAATGAAAAATCCAAATCAAAGAGTAGGTATTTTTATTGATGTTCAAAATATGTATCATTCTGCGAAATCATTATATGGGGCGCGTGTTAATTTTTCTGAAATAATTAAATCAGCTTTATCAAAGAGGATGTTAATAAGAGCAATAGCTTATGCAACTAGAGCGCAGATACCCGAAGAGGAGGGTTTTTTTGATGCGCTAAGAAAAGCCGGTATAGAAGTTAAATTAAAAGAACTGCAAACTTTTGTTGGTGGTGTTAAAAAGGGCAATTGGGATGTAGGTATGGCAGTAGATATGATTAAATTATCTTCTAAGCTGGATGTAATAATTTTAGTATCAGGTGATGGAGATTTTGAGTTGGTGCTTGATCATGTGCAAGCGGCAGGATGTAGAGCAGAGGTTGTTTCTTTTAAGAAAAGCACTTCTACAAAACTTATTGAGGCAGCTGATGACTATATTGATCTTGATAAAAATTATTCAAGATATACTATAAATATTCCGCAAAGATCACGGAGAGCCAGAACTTAAGGAATTTATTATTTCTTTATCTTGTAGTATAATAAATAGAGTAATTTTAAATAAATATGAAAATAAAAAAAATATTCCTAGTTTTACTCATTGTATTTTTTGCTACCCCAACCTTTGCAGGTAAGATATGGGAGGCACAAGATTTTCAATCTACTTTTAACGCCGCAAAGAATAATTATCTTAATACGCTTAATGTTTATAAAGAACAGCGCGAACTTTATCTTGATCAGCTGAATCAATTAAAAAGCGAGGAATGCAAAAAAGATAGTCAAGTATGTCAAAGACAGCGCGAGTTAATGGTTGATAGGGCCAAAAGATATCTCTTAAAAGTAAAAGACCATATGGCTAAATATCTAACTTTTGTTAAAACAAGAATAGAAGGTCTTAATATAAATGAAGAAGATAAAAATAAGATAATAGATGAAATTTCTAAAGATTTAGAAGAACTTGATAGCAAAGAAACAGAAATCAATAATCTAACTACTGCAGAACAAGTTAAGGAATTTGCCAAATCCTTCAAAATCTTCTGGGCCAATGAGGAAGTTAAAGTTAAAAAGTATATCGGTTACATAGCGTTTTATAAAGGTGAGCAAGTCGTAAATAGGTTAGAAGAGATAATCACCAAAGTAGATGAGAAAATCAAAGACTTAAACAGCAATGATTACGATACGGCATCTCTTGAAAGTTCTCTTGATAAAATAAAAGAAAAATTAAATACAGCAAAGACCAAGCTCAATGAAGCCAAGGCGATTTTTGATGCTATTACAACCACTGAAAACGCTCCTCAGTTTAACGAGGGTAAAACTAAATTTAAGGAAGCGGCTAAACTTTTAAAAGATGTCCATAGTGATTTGAAAAGTTTTGTTGGTGAAATAAATAGTAGCAAAACAAAGAAATCGGAAAATTCTAGCTCTAGCGCTGGCAATATAACAGTTAAAGGTGAGGGATCCGTAAGTTTTATCGGTAATGGAGAAATTAAAGGTAAAATAGGTAATAATGATTTTGACGGCACGCTTATTATTTTAGATAAAGCCAAGGATGCTAAAGTAGAAATATTCGGTAAGGGCGATAAAGCAGAGTTTGCTGATGGCAGAGTTCAGTATAAAGGTCTCGATCAAGTTCAGATTAAAGGAAGTGATTTAGTTATAGAAATATCATCACAATTTATTGATATTTCTATTAATGGAAAAGGATCTTTAGTCTTAAAAGGCGACGGTTTATATAAGACTAAAAATGGTGAGTGGACTGATATTTCAGGTGATGAAAATAAATTAGAAATTTAATTTTTTAGGAGATATAAATTGAGAGACATATTACCGCCAAAAAATTATAAAAGAAATATTTTAGAAGCTAAAAAGCCAAATGTAAAACAAGATCCACAGGTGAGTAATTTTACGGTTACACAACAAGAGCCGTCTAAAAAGAAATTGCGCGGATTATTGATTTTTCTCTTTTTGATCTTAATTATATTAGCCGGATTCGCAACCTATTATTATTTATATTTAAATCAAAATAATTCTACTATTTCTAATAGCGAACCCCAAAAAAATGAAAGCAATACTCAGTCTACGGAAGTTAACACAATGATTAGCGACTTGGACGAGTCTATCCAGGGGTTGGATCAGGATGAAACTGATTTAGATTTCCCAGCAATAGATTTAAATATTGATTTTTAATCTTTTAAAATAAACTTTTTGAAAGCTCTTTTAACGGAGCTTTTTTAGTAAATTTAATACTCGAAAGAGTATAATTGATGTATGAAGCTTATTCAGGATAAAATTTTATTCCCCGATATTTTATGGCAGAGACCTCTTAATATTTATAAGCGAGCCTTAGGTAATGTTTTAATAATAGCAGGATCCAAAGGCATGGCTGGCGCAGCAGCATTAACCCTTGAGGCTGCATATCGTTCCGGGGTTGGTCTTGCGACCCTTGGTTTTCCGGAAGGATTAACTGTTATTTATAAAAAGCTTCTCCCCGAAGCAATGACAATGTCTTTGCCCGAAACACCGTCAGGTTCACTTAGCATTAAGGCAAAGGATGCTATTTTGGCGAATATAAATGATTTTGACTGTTTAGTAATAGGCCCGGGCTTATCCTTAAATTCAGAAACCATGCAGTTAGTTTGGGAATTATTTTTTATTGTCGAGAAACCTATCATTCTTGATGCCGATGGAATCAATGCCATTTCCTCTGGGTTTAAAGTTATTAAAGAAGTAAAAAAGGCGGGTGATATCGTAGAATTTTTGAAAGAAAGAAAGAGTAAAACAATAATTACTCCTCATGCGGGCGAGGCTCTAAAAATTATAAGAGCTATTAGAAAAAAAGGTGAGTATCATAAGATAACTAGCGATTATATTGATAAAAACAAAGCAGAGATCGCAGAGTTTATTGCTGATCGTTTAAATTTCATTACTGTACTGAAGGGAAATAATACTGTTATTGCCGCAAATAGCAAAACAGTGATTAATAAAACCGGAAATCCAGGTATGGCAACAGCAGGATCGGGCGATATTTTAGCTGGTACAATTGGCGTTTTTGTCTCCCAGAATTTAAAAAATATATTTGAGGCAACCGCCACCGCAGTTTATTTGCATGGGCTTGCAGGCGACATAGCGGCCCAAAAAATAGGCCAGCGCTCAATGATTGCCTCGGATATTATTAAATATTTGCCGTTTGCTATAAGAACAGCAGAAAGTCAATTAGATCATAAATAGATTGCAAGATTTGACTTATTTTTTTGATTTCCTTATACTTTTATAATGCTCTTTAAAAATTGAAGGGAGTTGATTACCTTGCTAAAAGAGCGCCTTGATCTTAAAGAAGCTATTACTTCTTTAATCATTTTAGCGGCCATAGGTTTTATAGCTGCTTTTGGAAAACTAATACTAGGCGGCATGTTGTCTGGTATGTTGATAATGAATAATAGAATTGATGTTGATTCTTTATTAACAGCCGTGTTAGCGATTCTATTTGTTATATTATTGGTTATGTCATTTAATCCAGTTAGATTTTTAGCCAGTTTTTACCTAAAAGATAAGATAAAAAATAACCAAGAGTTATTTAATAGGATCATACCTGGATGTTTACTGTTTGTTTACACATTCCCTATTTATTATTTGATTGCTAGAAGATCTGGTAACGGCGAAGAATCATTTAGTTTTTTTGGTTCTCCGTTGGTTATGATTAACTGGGCAACTGATTATCGTTTTACAGGGTTATTTGATTTTGTTAATTGGATTGCTCTGATTTGGGGTGTAGGTATTTTTGTTTATTGTATTATTTATACCTTGCCGTTAATAAGAATTTACAGCGAAGGTATAGCTGATCGGGCTATAGAAAAAACATCAAAGTTGCCCGAACAAAAATCTGAGGATAGTACTCTGAATAATGTCTCTTGAGGGAGTGATTAAAGATGCAGAGGCGGTTGTTGTTCACTTTAGGCATAATTTTTGTATTTGTTATAGGATTTATCTTTCTTTTGAATGTTCTTCAGAAGGTTGAGTATAAGTATCCAATTGAATCTCAAGATGAAACTATCGCTTACAAAACACAAAGAATAACTGACAATAATTTATGGGAAGGCGAAGAAAAGAAAGCTAGAGAAGGGGAAGAAGGCATTAAAACGCATTTTACGTATTTCGAAGAAAAATATGTAAATGATAAGCAGGAATATCGAAAGGAAATAAACCCTATTGGGAAACCCAAAGAAAAGGTTACCAAGAAGCCGACTTCTGAGCTTATTAGATACGGAACCAAAAAAGGCTATTCAACTGGATATATATGGAAGATACATGAAGAAAGCAGCATTGGTACCTATTTTTGTGATTTTGAAATATCAGTTGAGAAATTATTGTTAGAAGAGAACAATCTTGTAGTATATGTAAAATTTAAAAATCTGCCTGGTACAATATTACAGGAATATAACTATGGTCCAGTAGGAGGTTTTAGATTACATTTAGGTGATTACTCTGTATCCTGTGATTATCCACAGCCTGGAAAGGAAAATGAGATTAAAGTAGAAGCTCCTTGGGTTAGTATATGGCCAAAGGAATATCGATTAGGTTTAGATGCAGAAGAACGTATGAAAGAAATTTCTTTAGACAAATTTTGGGTTGGTACTATACCTAAATAATCAAACTAAAATAATTATATTATTATACGCTTTAACTACGCTTAAAGCGTTTTTTTATACCTAAAAATTTTATAACTATAAGATTTGTCTAATTTTTTGGTGGTTGTATAATAAGCGTAAGGAGATTAATCAATGAAGAAAAAATCACTCATCCTTTTATCATTAATTAGTTTAATCGTTATCGGATCTGTCGCCGGTTATTTTATTTACCAAAATTACATAAATAAAAATTCTCAGAATGAAACGGTTAATGAACAGCCAAAAGACGAAACAGCGAATTGGAAAACATATAAAAATGAGAAATATGGTTTTGAAATAAAATATCCATCCAATTTATTTCTTAATGAATCAGATATTACGGAAATAGTTGATGGTTCTAGGCCGGTTGTTGATATGCCTTCAAGAAATATTGGAGCTCCGCTAGAGATGGAGGTTAATGATTACTGGATATCTATAGTTAGCTATCAAAAAGATCAAGAAGGCAATTTAGAAAGTTGGGTTAGAGAAAAGATTAAAGAATGGCCAACTTGGGAGAATACAAACCCCCTCATGGGTACAGAAAATTATAATGGAAAAAATATGGTTAAAGTAGGAACAACCCAGCTTAAGAGAGAAGGATCAGAGGCTGGTTTTGTCTCTAACTATTATGTTGAAAAAAATAAAAATGTTTTTGAAATTGAACTGTTGACTTTAACAGAAAATACTAACATAAAATATTTATCGATCCTTGATAATATAGCAAGAAGCTTTAAATAGGAGGCGGTATGAATGAAAATAGTACAAAGGAGATTAATCGATGAATAAGAAAATGGTTTTTGGACTTTTATTTTTAATCTTCATAATCGGCTTAGGTATCACGATATTTATAAAGATTAGTACTAACAAAAAATCAAACTCAGAGAAAGTGGATGAAGTTGAGTTAAAGCCTGTTGATAGAACATGGAATCTTTATACTAACCGTAAGTTGGGATTTTCAATGAAAATACCAAAAGAAGTAAATTCCCCTTTTGGGGCATGTGAATTGAATGATAAAAAAGACTCGTATATCTATAAATATTCAGTCGTGCCATTAAAAATAACTGAAACTAGTGATGCTGTTGATGTAACGACCAGTTATTACTATGAACTATTAGAACGGCAAGGAAGTAGCTTTACGGGTTATAAGTATCTGGATTGTAAGAAAAGGGATCTTAGTGGGGGGGGTTGGCGAATTATAGTTAAAAATGTTTCCAACGATAAGGAAATAGATAATTTTATTAAATCCCAGATGGATAAAATAGGAGGTGGTAGTTGTTTTGGTATTGGTAAAAAAACTCCAGCAAAACAAAAGGGCGTTTATGATATTGAAATCAAAGGCGACGGCAAAGATTTAGAAGAATCAAGCTGCCCAGTAAATTTTGCTTACGCGCTTGAATACTACCCGGCAAAAAATAAAATTGCTTATTGGTTTTTAGGACAAGAGGCTACTTTTTACAAAGATGGTGATTCGAATTATTATGATGATGAAATGTCAGACAGTTTTAGCTTTATTGAATAAAGTTAATTATAATTAGAAATAATTTGAACTTTGAAAATTTGGTAAAGGAGTTGATTGTGAATGAAGAGGATATTTTTATTTATAGTTTTGATTATGATTATAGTTTTTGGGGTTAGCTCAATTTCTTTAGCTTTGGAAAATCCTAAGATAGTGGAAGTAGCCAAGAAATACGAAGGGGTTACTTTTCTAAAACCAAAAAGTAAGAAAGATCCTGCCGGACAATGTAAATGGTTTGTTCAGAAAACAATAAGAGAAGCAGGCGGTAAACTAGCGGCAGGTTATCGTTATTGTTATTTAGATATTGGTTTTGAAATTAGTGCCAATGATGCAACAGCAGGAGATATTATTCAATTAGATGATCCTAATAAAAATCATAATGAGAAGATTGATAGGAATAAAAATGGAAAGCAAGATAACTATACTCCGCCAATGCACACAGCTATTGTTCTAGAAAATCTTGGTAATAATAAATTTAAAGTTGTTGATTCAAACCGCATCAAAATATTAACTGTAGCAATTAGTGATTGGAATCCTTACAAACAAGCAGGGGATAAATTAGATGTTCATTTCTATCGCTTGGGTGATATCCCCCAACCCCCGCTTCCGCCTCAACTCCCGAAAGAAGAGCAGGTAACCGCAAAAAACATTACAGCCGTAGTCGGAATAGACGATACGGGCAGTATGTTTTATAACGATCCGGAAGACAAACGGTTGGCAGCAGCTAAATTCTTCATTGATCTTATGTCTTCAGGTGACAAACTCAGCATTTTTAAATTCGGTGTTACATCAAAATTTTACCATTCTCTAGTTACTTTATCTGATAAAAATAAAGAAAGAATAAGGAATTCATTATACGTAAATTCTAATGAAGGTACTGATATGGATCTGGCATTTAATACGGCATTTGATGAGATAGAGAACGATAAAAGCAATAATCCAAAATACTTTATCCTACTTACGGATGGAGCTCATCGTCCAAAAATGGATATGGATATACCATATAAAAACTCCCACAAAAAACTTTGGGATAATAATTATAAAATATATGGGATATTTCTGAGGAGCCCCAAATCACCCACCATTAAAAGTGTTATTGATCCAGGCTTTGTTCCTGATCCTGATTTTTTAAAAAATGTTTGCGGTGAAAAAGACGGAAAGGGTAATTTTTTTGAAGCGCCTACTAACCAAAATTTACAGCAGATTTATTCAGAAATATCAAAACAAGTTCAGGGACAAAAAACAGCTTTTGATTCAAAGCCTTTTTTGCTAAAACCAGACGAAACTAAAGAACTATCTTTTGTTGTTCCTAAAGGAAGTTCAAGTTTGCAGGTTATAACAAATTGGCAGGGAAGCACTTTTGCAACATCCCTATATTCAGATGGGAATGAGCTTATAGGTTCTTCTATAACCGGCCCGAATTATCAGATAATAAATATTGAGGACATTCCGGATATCATAGGACAATCTATTATTGCTAAAGTAAAAGCTGTTGATGTGTCATCAGAAGGCGAAGAAGCCAGACTAACTGTTAGAAACAAGTTAGATGAGACTTTACCCATAGTTAGCCTTAGCGCTCCAGAAATATCAAGAAATCCTACCATAAAGATAAGCGCCAATGATAATATAGGTATAAATAAGGTTAGCGCTTACTTTATAAAAGAAGGAAGCTGGAGAAAAATATGCAGTAACAAGGAATCTAGGCTATCGCAAAAATTAAATCTGGGGGATGGGATTTATACCGTTAAAGCAGAAGCATTAGATAAAGCAGGTAATCAATCATCTGTCTATCAAAATATTGTAATTGATAAAACAAAGCCTGTTGTTAAATATTCATTAAAAAATCCTAGCTGGATTAGTCAGGGTAATATAAAAATTACAGCAGAAGATCCTAATTTCAAATCTCTGGAAGTCAAAAATGGTAAGAAAATTACCGCCCTATATAAAAAAAATTGCTTAGATTTAAAAGTAGACAGTAATGATAAGATTTTTATAAAAGCAACTGATAAAGCAGGCAATATTCAGACAAAGACTGTATTAATCAATAACAGCTGGTGGCAGTTGTTAAAACAATCAATTTTAGATACTTTTCACATAATTTCCGTAAGGTTAGCAAAATTAAGCTAACCTTTTTTATTTTGTATAGAGGGCTTTACAAATCTTTGTATCTAAAATAGGTAGTTGTAATTAATCCTGAAATCTTTTAAAATACAAACTGTATTAAGGAATAAAAATGGATAAAAAAGAACTTAAAGAAATATTACAAGGGCAAACAGAAGAGATTAAAAGACATAACCAAGTTTTAGAAGAAAATTTTAAATCTCACGTGCGTTTTATTGCCGAACAATATTCTTCTTTAGAAAAGAAAATCACAGCTACTTTTGAAGTAGTTGGGGAGATAAAAGAAGATGTTGAATAAGTTACGAAACATTTGAGACTCCTGCAAATAACTAAGGAGTTTCCAATATGCATATCAAAGCCTTGTGGTATAAGACTAAT
>PFOW01000058.1 GCA_002792735.1 bacterium CG_4_10_14_0_2_um_filter_33_32 | reverse complement strand
TTGACGTTGCCATTATAATAAAGGCTTAAAATGATTTCAAAAGAAATTTTTACTTACAATCAATATAAAGAAAAGCTAAGAGGGCAAGTTGATACTCCGGATATTCAAAAAAACAAATACCCAGCTATTATTCTAACCCATGGCTTTGGCACTAATAGACACGAAAAAAGCATGTTTGATGATATCTCCCCTGCTTTAACCGAGAAGGGTTTTATAATCTATAGATTTGATTTTTCTGGTTTAGGGAAAAGCGAGGGGGATTACTCCAAAACTACCATTGCTAAATTAACCGATGACCTATTTTCTATTATTAAATTCGTTAAATCTCAAACACAAGTAAATACTAAAAAAATAGGAATTCTGGCAATGTCTTTTGGTACGCTACCATCAATTATCCTTAATTCCCCTAACATCCAATCATATATTTTTTTAAGCTCTGCAGCACATAATACCTATAAAACCTTAAGTGCTCTCTTTATTGACTATAAATTTAACCCCAATGGTCTATCCTACAGAATTAGTTCCGAGGGAGAACGCATTGAATTAGGCCCTCAGATTTGGCAAGATTTACAAAAACAGGACATCCCAAAACTAGTTACCTTCATTCGTAAACCAATTTTGGTTATTCATGGTGAAAAAGATAAAAACATTCCCCCTTCATACGCAAAAAAACTTTACGAGCTAGTGAATAAACCCAAAAAAATAATTATAATTAAAGATGCTGATCATGGCTTTACTAATCCTCAAAAAAGATTAGAGATGATACAACATGCGATTGATTGGTTTAAAAAAACACTCGCTTCCAAAAACAACTTAATATAGAATTTATATATAAATAAAAGAGGTTCGAGTGGAAAAGTTAATCATCTATACAGACGGCGGAGCAAGAAATAATCCGGGGCCCGCAGGGATAGGAATCGTAATAATGGATTCAAGTAGAAACGTGATCGAAACTTATAAAGAATATATCGGGGAAAAAACAAATAATCAGGCAGAATATCAAGCATTAATAAAAGCATTGGAACTAGCCAAAGAAAAATCAGAAAATTTAGAATTCTATTTAGATAGTCAATTGGTGGTCAATCAAGCAAAAGGACTTTTTAAGGTAAAGAATAGTGAAATAAGAAATTTACTGTTTAAAGTAAAAACTTTAGAACAGAATTTTACAAATATTGCATATTATTTTGTGCCTCGCGAACAAAATAAAGAAGCAGATAAACTGGTTAATCAAGCAATAGATGAAGCAATAAAAAAATAAATGTACTATATTTTTTGTCTTGATTTTCTTTCACTTTATGATATCATAATGATCCAGGTGGATCGTGCAATCGCCCCGAGTTACATCGGGGAGGAAAGTCCGAGCACCAAAGAGTGGGATGGTTCCTAACGGGAACCGGGCGTAATCCCGATTTATATAAGGAAAAGCCTAGGGAAAGTGCCACAGAGACTATACCGGTCGCCTAAGGCGACTAAGGGTGAAAAGTGAGGGAGTAAGACCCCTCTATCTGATAAGGTGACTTATCAGAATGGTAAACCCCATCCGGTGCAAGACCAGTGGACCTTGTAAGAATCCTAAAGAAATCAAAATCATTCTAAAGATGAAATTGGTGCTCTAAGGAAAATTGTTTACTCGGCATTTTTTACAGGGTCTGGTTGCTAGAATTCTTCAGCAATGAAGAATCAAGATAGATGATTGCATCCCGATTAATATCGGGAACAGAACTCGGCTTATAGATCTGCCTGCTAGCCCCTCCGATTAATATTGGAGGGGCTTTTGAATTCAATCCGTTTTTGCCCCATTATGAATAGAAACCCTAGAGATAGAAAACTTCTATTACTATGTTATTAAACGTAAACCTAAAAATGGATTTCTAACGGGGTTTAGGTTAAAATAAACTTACCCATGAAAAAATCACGTCTAATTTTTAGCATTATGGCACTGGGTATAGATTTTATTGTTCTATCCCTCTCTTTCCTATTGGCTTATCATATTAGAACAAATATCGATATAAGACCACTTGCTAACCCCACCACCGCAATAGCATACATTAAACTTGTACTAACCTTATCCACTATAGGAATAATTATTTTCTTTTTTGCAGGCCTGTACAATATCAAAAAACCAGAAAGCAGGATCGATGAACTTAAAAAAATATTCCTAGCAGTTTCTACAGGTGTTATGATGATTATTATTCTAGATTTCGTTAAAACACAGCATATTTTTCCTGCAAAATCTATTCCTATATATGCTTGGGCTATTGCTATTGTTGCTGTATCTATTTCAAGGCAGTTGCTTAGAGAATTACAAAGATATCTTTTCAAGTTTGGTGTCGGCGTACAAAACACTGTAGTTATCGGGGCCAACAGAATTAGTCAACTAATCCTTTCCGAAATAAAAAGAAAACCCTATCTAGGCTACAACATTATAGGCATTTTAGATAAAAGAAAAATTGGCGAAGATTTTTTAGGCTATAAAGTAATAGGCAGCGAGGATATGCTCCCAGAATTAGCTAGAAAAAGAAACGTAGATGAAATTATACAAGCCAACCCCCAACTTTCACCTTCTAACGTAGCTGAAATGATTAGCTTAAGTGATCAATATAAAATTGATTTTAAGTTTGCTCCAAGTTTATTTGGAGTTTACACAACTAACACTTCAGTTAATATCTTAGCGGGCATACCTATAGTTGAACTTAAAAAAACTCCACTAGAAGGATGGGGAAGAATAATAAAAAGATTGATGGATATTATTGGATCCTTGATGACCTTAATAATTTTCTCCCCAATTTTAATAATTGTTATTTTACTAGTAAAAATCAGCTCTAACGGTCCTTTGCTTTATAAGCATAAACGACTTGGACGTTTTGGCAAAAACTTCTATCTATATAAATTTAGAACGATGAAAATAGAATACTGCCGGGGCGATGGATATGGAGGAAAACAGGCCGAAGAATATTTCCAAAAGCTAATGAGTGATCCAGATAAAAAAGAAGAGTTCACAAAAGACTTTAAATTAAAAGATGACCCAAGGGTTACATCTATTGGAACATTCCTTAGAAAAACCAGCTTAGATGAATTACCGCAGCTAATCAACGTCTTAAAGGGTGAAATGAGTTTGGTTGGACCAAGACCTGTCGTTGAAGAAGAAATAGAAAAATATGGCAGCAATAAACAACAAAGACTTATACTAAAACCTGGCATGACTGGACTATGGCAGATAAGCGGCAGAAATGATTTAACTTATTCAGAAAGAGCCAAGTTGGATATATACTATATTGAGAATTGGTCACTTTTTTTGGATATAAAAATATTATTTAAAACTTTATTGGTCTTCTTTAAGGTAAAAAGTGCATACTAGCAAACCTAAAATAGCAATAGTTCATGATTGGCTAACCAATTTTGCAGGCGCAGAACAGGTTGTGATGGCTCTTTTGGAAGTATTCCCGGAAGCACCTATATTTACATCTTTATACAAACCCGAAAAATTTCCAGAAATATTCAAAAATCGCAAAGTTTACACGTCTTCCCTGCAAAAATTTCCGATTGCTAAACATCAACTGTTGTTTCCTTTTATGGGTAAAGCCTTTGAAGAATTCGATTTGTCTGATTTTGACATAATTATATCAAGCTCCCATGCATCATCAAAAGGAGTTATCACCAAACCAGAAACACTCCATATATGTTATTGCCATACGCCCACAAGATATCTTTGGAGTCATTATCATGAATACCTAAATCAAATGGAATTTGGTATATTGAACCCTCTTATAAGGTGGCGGATGCCAAAAATTGCCTATAACTTAAGAATGTGGGATCGATTAGCCGCAGATAGGGTTGATTTGTGGATCGCTAACTCACAAAATACAGCAAAAAGGATTAAAAAATACTATCGAGCAGATTCAGAAGTTATATATCCTCCTATTAATACTGATTTCTTCAATATTTCAAATAATGTTCAGGATTATTATTTTATATGCAGCAGACTAATACCTTACAAAAAGATAGATCTTGTTATTGAGGCCTTTAATAAACTTAAGTTACCACTTAAGATTGCGGGTACCGGATCAATCGAGAATGATTTAAAAAATATTGCTAATGATAATATTGAATTTTTAGGCAGGGTCAGCGATAACCGACTAAGAGAACTATATTCTAACGCTAAGGCTTTTATATTCCCCACCGAAGAGGACTTTGGTATAACACCGGTAGAATCCATGGCTTCAGGTAGACCCGTTATCGCTTATAACAAAGGTGGCGCAAAAGAAACTGTAGCACCAAAAGTTTCCGGATTATTATTTGATGAACAAACTGCTGAGTCATTGATCTCTACTATCAGAGAATTTGAAAAAACAAATTTCGATCCATCAATGATAAGAAACAATGCCACAAAATTTAGTAAAAACAATTTTAAAGAAAAAATAGAAAATTTTGTTTTTGAAAGATATAAAGGGTTTTTAGATGAAAGACATAATTCCTAGAAAAATTGACCCCCTAGACCATCAAAAGGAATCACTTGGGGAAAAATTTAGAAGAAACAACCCAACTGAAACTCCATACGCAGTTGATTCTGTAATATATTCTCATGCCAAAACTCACGAATTAGCCGATTTTATTACAAAACATAATTTTATTAATAAAATAGTCTTTAATCTTGGGTTATTTTCGATATTAATATTATCCGCAACCTTCATCATTATCTCACTATCAATAGCTTCTGAAATCTATAGATTCAAAGATAGTGTTATGTCTTCTGGCTATAAAGGAATGCGGTATTTAAAATTGGCAAAGAATAATTTGTCTTCATTTGATTTAGAAAAATCATCTCTGTACTTTAAAAAATCTCTTGAAGAATTTAATAATGCTGATAATAAATTCTCCAAAGCAAAACTTATCACTGCCCCGGCTTCGGTAATTCCTTTTGCGTCAAAGTATGAAAAAAATGCAGAAAATATGATAATAATAGGGAAGAATATTTCTAAGATCGGAATTGAAGTTACAGATTTTGCCAGACAAAATCCTAATTCAAAAAATGACCCCAAGGAAACAATTTACAAAATAGAAAGTCGGCTGCCGCAAATAATGCAGGAATTGGATAAAATAGATATATCTTTATCTAAAATAGATACAAATATACTGGATAATAATATTGCTCCGAAAGTCGAAAAAATGAAAGTCGTTTTTCCGAAAATAAAGAAATATGTCGCACTGGGAAACCAATTAAGTTTACAGCTGCCCACGATCACTGGCTTAGCCCAAGAAAAAAATTATTTGTTAATATTTCAGAATAATAATGAAATGAGAGGTACGGGCGGATTTATTGGGAGTTTTGGTATTCTAAAAATGAAAGATGCTGAAATTAAAGACTTTTACGTAGATGATATTTATAAATTAGACAATCCATACTCAAAAGCAGTAGCAGCAGGTAAAGCCATTTATGTAGCGCCTCCTTTGCCTATGAACCCCGCATCAACCGGTAATTGGGCTCTAAGGGATTCAAATTTAGATCCAGATTTTTCCAAAACCGCTAAAAACATAATAAGTTTTTATAAAACAGAAACTAAATATGCTGAAAATAATAAATATCCGGAAAGAATAGATGGAATAATATCCGTAACCCCCACTGTACTTGAAAAAATATTAAAAATAACGGGTCCGATTAAATTAGACGATTACGGAATCACTATTAATAGCGGCAACCTTCTGGAAACTCTACAAATAGAAGTTGAAGCCGGAAAAGATAAACAGGATAGTAAAAATCCAAAAACTATACTTGGCAATATAAAAGATAAATTAGTAACAAAAATATCCTCATTAAATACACAAGAAACAAAGCAGCTGTTGTTCTCAATGCTAGAAATGATAGATGAAAAACATATGCTTATATATTCTACGGATAACGAAATTCAAAAAATTGCCGATGCTTTAAATTGGACAGGAAAAATAGATAATAAGCCTAATGATGACTTCCTTATGGTTGTTAATAACAATTTTGGTGGAGGCAAAAGTAGTTTAAAAGTTAACGAGGATCTTCAACAAGAAATAATAATAAAAGAAGATGGATCAATAATTAAAAATTTAACGATAACAAGAGAGCATACTTCCGATTATCTGTATAAATACTATGACCCTTGGGCCAAAAGAGAAATGTGGCTTGTTGGAATCAATAAAAATTATATAAAAATATATACGCCCAATGGTAGCAGGCTAATAAAAGCAGAAGGATTTGAAAATAAAATTGATATTTATAATGAAGATGGTAAAACAGTTTTTGGATCAGAATTTTCTCTCGCACCAAAAGAGAAAAAAACCGCGCAAATATCATATGAATTACCTTTTAAAATTAATCCTGATAATAACATTGCAAAATATTCTCTTATCACCCAAAAACAACCAGGTAGCTTAGGTTCTAAACTGAAAACCATAATCAAAATACCCGATGGAATGGTTACTAGGAGTTTTGGCGGTAATATAGAAAAAAAACAAGAAAGCTTTAACGGAATTCTGTCAACCGATCTTTTCTTCTATCTTACATATTCTAATAAAAATCATTAGCAAAAATACCGTAGATAAAAATTATCCTTCTTGTAAAATTGAATAAGGAGGTCCATCATGATTTTTTTAATAACGCAAACACACGCACCCGAGTCTATGCCTTCAGAAGAAGAGGGCGGCATCGCAATGCTTTTCAAAAACCCCGAAGAAATCCCTGATTTTAAACTTAAAAAAACATATTATTCAAGTGGTGAACACACTGTTTATTACATTATTGAAACAAAAGAATATGAACGAATAGATGAATTCTTAAAACCAGGACTGGATAGAACACTATCTGTAATTAATCCTGTTGAAAAAATTGATTGAATTATAAAAATGCTCGGCATTTACCGAGAATTTTTACATTCTATAACAACCTATCTAGAAAATTAATTAACAGCCATTACACCCACAGCAACCACCCCCACTCTGACAACAACCACCAGATCCTTTAGTGGCAACAGTAGCCATAAGTCTCTTAGTATCCTTAGAATTACAACTAGGACAAATTACCTTATCACGGTCTTCTGAATTAGAAAATTGTTGAAATATACATTCGCATTTTTTACATTGATATTCATAAAGAATCATTTTTTAACCTCATCGACTAACTTGTTAAAAACCTCGGAATCATTGACCGCAAGATCAGATAACGTTTTACGATCAATCTGAATATTTTTAACTTTAAGCTGGTTTATAAATTTAGAGTATGAAATTCCTTTTTCGGCCAAAGCATTATTAAGACGAATAATCCATAGCTTGCGGAAATCCCTCTTTTTAGCCCTTCTGTCTCTATATGAATAAGATAAAGCTTTAATAACCGCTTCTTTGGCTTTCTTTATTGAAGAACGCCTAACGCCCTTCATGCCTTTTGTCGCTTTTAAAACTTTCTTATGTTTTTGTCTTGTTATTTTGCCCCTTTTTACCCTAACCAACTTATTCTCCTTTCCAAATACAATATAGCTATAAAATTACCTACTTGGAAGTAATTTCTTAACATTTTTTTCGTCAGCGGAGCTAACCGCAAAAGATTTTGAGTATTTCGACTTTCTCTTAGGACTTTTTTTCTCTAACAAATGACTTCGATAAGCTCTTCTTCTTTTAAGCTTTCCTGTTTTTGTAACCTTTATTCTCTTTTGTGTACCCTTGTGGGTTTTCATTTTTACCATAATTTTATTTCGGTACTAGAAGGGCAGTTATAGACATACCCTGACTCTTAATACCTCCTTCTAGTTTGCTAATTTCGTTTAATCTATCAATAAATTTTTTTAAAAGCTCGAAACCCAACTCTTTATGAGTTATCTCTCGACCTTTAAATCTTAAAATAATTTGAACTTTATTATTATCTTTAAAAAATTCTTCTGCTCGTCTCAGCTTTATATCTAAATCATGGGTACCTATTTTTAATCCAAACCTGATTTCTTTAAGCTCTCCTGTCTTTTGCTTTTGATTATGCTTTTTTTCTGCTTTTGCCTGTTCATACTTAAATTTACCAAAATCCATTATCTTAACAACGGGAGGACGAGCATTGGGAGAAACTTCTACCAAATCTAAACCATATTCTTCAGCCCTTGAAAAAGCCTCTTCTTTTGATAATACCCCTAGTTGAGTTCCGTCAGCATCTATAACCCTGAGGGGGGAAAATCTAATTTCTTTGTTAATACGAAATTTCTTAACTATTTTTTTCTCCTTCCTTTAATATAATAGCTTTAAATTGAAAGTTAATCAATATCTACTTATATTTTGTTTATTTACTATAATCTTAATTTTCTTTGAGGTAGTAGAAATATCCATTGGCGTCATACCTATATATTCATTATCTGCAAAAATTTGCTTAGGTTTCTTGGTTGTGATAGAAACCTTCTTAGTCTGAAATTTACTTACAAAAGATAAATCTACATACGAAGAAGCGGTAACTTTGGAAAGTTTCTTAAGCAGATTGAACTTAGACTGATTAGGTACCAAAATAACTTGTAATTTATCAGAATTATAATCCTTTCCTCCATTAATTACAGAGATATTAAAAATATCTGAGCTTACAGAAAATCCTTCTTCAAAATCCAATCTTGCAAAAAAAGATTTAAATTGCAGTATTTTACGCATAACTTTTCCTTTAAATAACAGATTATTTAAAGGAGATATGTCTTTCCTCTCTTGTGACAATTCATTTTCAATCCCCAACTGTACTGAATTTATAAAAAAAGAGTTATTAACTTGACCCAAGTTTATTTTTTCTAATTTTCTTTGAGCTAGAATATCAGTCGTCTCAACCCAATCATTAATGCCGAAAAGTCTGGCTATAACGTTTGTAGAACCTATTGGAAGAATGCCTAACGCAATATCAGAATTATCAATAATTCCATTCACAACCTCTAATACTGTACTATCTCCGCCTACGGCGATAATAGTCTTAAAACCTTGTCTAATCGCTATCTTTGTAATCTTTGAAGCGTCACCCTTACCAATACTTTTAGCAAAATCCCCATCTATCCTTTTTTCTTTAAGTAGGGCTTTAAGTCTTGTTTGTATCTTATTTATCTTACCGCCACCTGCAGCGGGATTTATTATATAATAATACATTTTTACCCCTCACCTTCTAGGGTACATGTTGCTTGGTTGTAAATCATAATTAGTTGATTGTATAGCATTCAAAGTCATAGATGCCGCTCAAAAGGCGTGGTGGCTATTCTTCTATTTCGGGCTCTGGTTCTATGTTTCCCTCTTCTTCTTGTTCTTCTTTCTCTTCTTGATCTTCTTTTGCTTTATTTACATTATCTTCATTTAATTCCATAACGCTCTTACCGATGAATACTGCTCCTACTCTGATTATAAGCGCTGAGGAATTAATATTACCTATTACTTTACCTGTTTCTGTAATTTCTATCTCACCGTCTGAGACAAGATCACCATTAACTGTACCAGCAATTTTAATATTCGTTGCTGAGACTGAAGCTTTAATCTCAGCTCCTTCATCTACTAAAATATCACCTTGCGTTTTGATTTCCCCTGAAACTACACCTTTAACAATTATATTACCATCACTGTGTAAATTTCCTTTTAAGGCAACGGATGGCCCAACGATCGTTTCAATCTCATTGCTTAGTTCATTTTTTTTGCGAAACATCTAAACTCCTATTATTTTTTATTGCCTCTTCCAAGGCCTTTTCTTCTTCATGAGACAAAAAGTATTTTGATTTACCGCTGGTGATTGGCTTGCTATACACTCTTGTACCGTCTCTGCCAAACAAACTGGAAATCAAAATACCGTCATTATTTAAATCTAAAAGCGCTATTGAGAAACTTTGATCTCCACCTACATCATCAAAAGGATTAAATCTTATAAAACCTATCTTTTGGATACTCTTACTTACTAGATGAAACAACTTTTGGGAGAATTTTTTTAATTCTTCCACATCTTCAAAATAATGGCTGACTCCTTTAACATAATCATTAAGTACCTGTTCAATATCCTTGCCTTTTTCTTTGCCAAAGAGATCTCTTATCCTTCTTCTAAGAAATAGCACTTGTATTTGAAGCGAGATTATAAAAATAGATAAAATAGCAATAATAATAAATAAAATGTTTGTTTCCATAAAAGTCTTTTATAGGATGATATAATATAATATTATAAATTAAAAGGAAACAAAAGCCAATGAGAAAAAAGAAGAATAAAAAACTAAAAAAACAGTTCAAACAACTAATGCAACAACACCTCGAAAACCAGATTCAGACGCATACATTTAATGAATCCTTAAACAAAGAAGAATTATCATCAGAAACAACGCCAGCAACCACTGCTACAACCGCTGAGATATTAGAAGAAGACAAAATACACCGATTTATTAAAAAAGATATAAAAAAGACAATTATTTTATCTACTCTTGTATTCCTAATAATCTTTGGAATCTATTATTACTTGAATAGCACAAACTCGATTTCTAAAGTATCTAATTATATATTAAAATAATCGGGGCTTCTTAGCCTACTATTCATACCTTAATGCCTCTATAGGGCTTAGTTTAGAGGCTCTTTTTGCAGGATAAAACCCTGCCAATGTACTAACAAAGAACGAAAAACCGATAGCTATTAGAATAAATTCTATTGGAGTATAAAAAAGAGTATTAGGTTCTCCACCCAACGCTTTTGCTAAAGAATTCACTAACCAATTTATAATATAACCACCTATTATGCCCGATATAACTCCTAAGATACCTCCTAGAAGACCAATTACAGAAACTTCTGATATAAAAGTCCATTTGATGTCTTTATCAGTTGCACCTATAGCTTTCATAACACCAATCTCATGGGTTCTTTCTAATAAAGCTATAGTCATGGTATTAAAAATACCTATTGAAGCGACTAAAAGCGCTATCATCCCAAATGCACCAAGGATGATTTTTACGATTAAGAAAACTTTATCAATTTGATTTATAGTATCCTTTACTGAAATTGTGGTAAAACCTAAGGCATCTATCTGACTTCTAATCGACTCTAAATCTGCCTTATCATTAACTTTTACTTTTGTTCTATTATAAAGTTTAAGCCCTAATGGTTTTAAGTGATCAATAGAAATATAAACGTTATTTTTCTCTTCTTCAACAAAACCAACTATCTTAAGCTTCTGCTTTGACAAAGATTCATCTATTTTTTTAATATTACCTTCATCATCTAACACTATAAAATTTACTTCCAAGTCTTGGCCTAAAACACTCTTATAATCTTTAACATCAAAAACTTTTAATATTGATTGTGAAACAATCACTTCTTTTGCATCATTTGATGAAAAGCTTTTTCCCTCTTTTATTTTCAATCCTTCTATATCGATATATTCTGGATTTAACCCATACGTTACAGAATCAGTGGTTTTATTATTATAAGATATCTGGCTAGGTACCGAAAAAGTAGTGCTTACATTAGAAACACCCTTAATACCTTTAAATTTATTAACAGTCTCTTCATTAAGTTTAGTTTGGGCATTATTACCCGGAGACACAGTAATAGTTGTTAAAGCATCTAAGGAAGTAATTTTTTTAATAGAGAGATTCTGCAGGCCAAAACCTAAAGATACTAGAAAAACAATAGCAGCTATACCAATGGTTACACCCGTTATAGTAAGAACACTACGCATCCTATTTCTTCTTAAATTTCCTGTTGATAGAGCAAAAACGTCTCTAATCTTCATATTTTACCTTCTTTGTTAGCTAGTTAAGCTGCCAGAATTTTCTCCTTCTAAATCTTCGTCTGCTTCATTACCCTCTGTGGATCCTGAATCACCTGTTTCTTCCCCTTCCAAAAACTTAGTGGCAGCTTTTTGAATCTTAGCCGCTTCTACCTCATTCACACCCGAAACCTGTATTAAATCAGATATTTTTGCAGAAATAATATCTTGAGCTGATTTATATCCTACCTTTTTAAGATCTCTTACTATTTTAGGATCAATTTCCAAAAATTCTAAAGTAGCTTTTGGCTTACTCTTCTTAACGCTTTTAGATTTACCTGTAACTTTAGTTATAACACCATCTCTTATATAAAAAACCTTATCAGCGTATTTAATATAATCGGGGTTATGAGTAATCAAAACAACTATTCGTTTAGATTTAACGCTTAATTTTTTTAGCAACTCCATAATGTCATTAGCTGATTTACTGTCTAAATTACCTGTTGGCTCATCAGCTAACACAATCCAGGGGCTGGTAACCCAAGCTCTGGCAATAGCCACTCTTTGCTGTTGACCTCCTGATAATTCGGCGGGAGTATGGTCTTTATAACTTTGCATACCTACCATGTCTAAACAATTTTCAGCTCTTTGAGTTCTAAGCCTTTTAGGTCTGCCATCAAACGTAAGCGGAAGAGCGACATTTTCAACAGCAGTCATGGTTTTAATAAGATTATATTGTTGAAAAACCATTCCAATCTTAGTCCTTCTGTATTTTGCAAGCTGAAGCGCGTTTAAACCATTCAGTTTTTCACCTCTTACCAAGATCTCTCCTGAAGTAGGCTCATCTAAACCAGCCAACAAGCTCATCAGTGTTGACTTGCCGCAGCCTGATTGACCAAAAATTATAACAAATTCTCCAGAATAAACCTCAATATTAATCTTTTGGTTCGCACGAACCGTTGTTTTTCCCATCTGATAATATTTGCAGAGATTTACAGTTTTAATTACGGGTTTTTTTGCCATCTCTTTTTTTTAATAACTTTAAATATTATAACAATATTATACTTTTTTTAAATAAGAATTATTAGCTAGCCTGCCTATATTGAATAGCTTCTGTCACATGATATTGTTTTATATTATCCTCATTTTCTAAATCCGCGATTGTTCTAGCTAGTTTTAAAATTTTATGATATCCCCTAACTGATATTGATAAATTATCTACTGCTTGTTTTAAAATAGATTCAGTATCAGAGTCTACAATACAAAAATCTTTTATTTCCCTAACACCCATCTCAGCGTTTGATGTAATTTTTTTATTAGCAAATCGGGAAACTTGAATATCCCTGGCTTTTTCAACTCGCTCCCTAATCATAAAAGAAGACTCAGCGCTTCTATTATCTCTTAATTTATCATATTTAACCCTCGGCACTCTAATATGTATATCTATCCTATCCATAATAGGTCCTGATATTTTCTTCGAATAGTTAATTATTTGTGAATTTGAACATACACACTCTTTGCTTTCGTCACCCAGATATCCGCAAGGACAAGGATTAGAAGCCGCAATAAGAATAAAAACTGACGGATAAGTTAAGCTAGCCGAAGCCCTTGAAATAGTAATTTTACCATCTTCTAATGGCTGTCTTAAAACTTCTAAAACGGCTTTCGGAAACTCAGAAAATTCATCTAAAAACAAAACACCCCTATGCGCAAGGCTAATCTCACCAGGCTTGGGCCTTTGACCTCCTCCGACTAAAGCTATGCGGGAAGCCGTATGATGAGGATTTCTAAAAGGGCGCTTTGTTAGAAGTGGTTTATTTGGCTCTAAAAAACCTGAAACAGAATATATCCTGGATATTTCAAGCATTTCTTCAAATGTCATCTTAGGCAATATTGTTGTAAAAGCCTTAGCTAATAATGTCTTTCCTGTTCCTGGAGGACCTATCATTAAAACATTATGACCTCCAGAGGCAGCTATTTCTAATGCCCTTTTTGCGTGCTCTTGCCCTGAAACCAAAGAAAAATCTAAGTCACTTTGAATATCTTCTTCATTATTTAAAAAATCTTTTATATCAAGATTACTTTCTACTTTGCGTAAATTAATATCACCCCTTAAACCCATCATTAATTCTTCTAAATTTTTTATGGGAAAGATTTTAACACCCTCAACAGCAGATGCCTCTTTCTCATTTTCCAGCGGCAAAAATATATTCTTAAACCCTCTTTCTCTGGCCATTATAACAATGGAAAGAATACCGTTAACTTTCCTTAACATACCATCTAAGGCTAATTCTCCTATAAATAAATCACCGTCATCTACTTTTATTTGACCTGATGCTGCCATGATTGATACAGCTACAGGCAGATCGAAAGAAGACCCTTCTTTCCTTAAGTCAGCGGGCGCTAAATTAACAGTTATTCTTTTTGTTGGAAAAACCGCATTTGAATTTTTAACAGCAGATCTGACTCTTTCTTTGGCTTCTTCAACAGATTTATCAGGTAAACCAACGATAAGAAAATTCGGCAAACCGTTGCTTATATCAGATTCCACTTCTACTGGAACCGCCTCTAATCCGACTATTGATGCTGAATTTATTTTAGAGATCATTTATTTAATTTATTCAATCCATTTATATTCTAATGAAGGTGAACTCTTTGTAGGAAAACTAAATAATTTAATTTTCTCAGCGATCCTGCTGCTTACGCCTGAAAGATCTTCCCAAAAAGAATGGCGGTATTCTATCACTTGCGCATTTTGTATATTAGCCAAAATTTTAGCTTCACTAATAGCTTCGTCTAAACCGCCGAAATTATCAATCAATTTTAATGCTTTGGCCTGTTTTCCAGAATAAATCCTGCCATCCGCAATTTTCTTAACTTCATCTTTACTCATTTTACGGCCGTCTGAAACTACTTCTACAAACCGCTCATAAAAATCATCGATCAAGCCCTGAAAAATATCCTTTTCTTCACTTGTTAGCTCTCTTGTAGAAGAACCAATATCTTTTAATTTTCCTGACTTTATAACAACTTCTTTATATCCTATTTTGTCATATAAGCTAGAAAGGTTAGGTATTGTTATAATAACCCCAATACTTCCAGTAAGAGTAGCTGGGTTGGCAAAAATTTTATCTGAACCGCAGGCTATATAATAACCGCCGCTTGCGGCCAAACCATCGAAAGAAGCTACAACCTTTTTCTCTTTTGCTAATTCTTTTACTTTATTATGAATTTCATCACTAGCCGTAGCGGATCCGCCCGGAGTATTGATTCTTAATACAACTGCTCTTACGAATGGGTCTTCCTTTGCTTTCTTAAGTTGGCTTATTATCGTTTTAGAATCAGCATTGGCTGAATCAAAAACAGAAGATTGGCTCCCCGACAATATCTCTCCTGATATGTTAATGATAGCTATTTTATCAGGACCTATGCCTTCAATTGATGATTCTTTTGTTTTATTCAAATCCGAAGAACCTATACCTACTGCCAATGCCCCCAAAATTGCAAACAACGTAAAAATTAAAAAGAAAAATATCATAAAAACACCGCAACAACCAGCATTTATGCCTAAACTCCATTTCAAGCCTTTTACAAATTCTCCGCCGCTTTTTTTTACATAAACAGGGGGAGGAATAGGAGGTAAGGGAGGAGTACTTATATCGTTTGTGTTTTTCATTAGATCTCTATAATTATCATTAATATATTATCATCTGTATGCTTAATAAACAATCTATTAGGATTTAAGGAAATTTTCTATAAGTAATCTAGCTTCTGCAGATGATTCTATCCATTTAATATTTTTATCACGCTTAAACCAAGTTAATTGACGCTTAGCAAATCTCCTTGAGTCTCTTTTAATAAGTTCTATTGCCTGATCTAACAATATTTTTCCTTCTAAGTATTGAATAATTTGCCTGTAACCAATACCAAAAAGGGCCGGCGCTTCTTTGCCGTATTTTTTTATTATTTTCTTCACTTCAGATACTAAACCCTTTTTAATCATATTATCCACCCGGTCGTTAATCTTTTTGTATAGTTCTTCTCTATCTTTTTTTATACCTAAAACCAATATATTTTTTGATAATTTTCTTGCGTTAGTTTTTCTCAAACTTTTTTCTTTATTTAAAGAAATTTCAATCGCTCTTATAACTCTTCGTTTATTTTTTAAATCAACAAATTGAAAATTTTCAGGGTTAATTTTCTTTAACGTCTTTACTAAATTATCTAATGATTTTTTTGATAGCTTATCTCTTAATCGTTTGTCTGGAGTTATTTTGGGAATTTTATAATTATATATTACTGATTCTATATAAAGAGGTGAGCCGCCGACTAAAAATGGTATTTTCCCTCTCTTTTGGATATCTTTTATAGTAATAGATGCTATTTTTTGATATTGTGCGATTGAAAATTCTTCATCTGGCTCTAAGATATCTGTTAGATGATGAAGAATTCCTTCTACTATGTATTCTTCATCTTTTTTCCTTTTTACTGTCTGCCCTGAGCGAAATCGAAGGGTCTCCTTTTTACTTTTTAAAGGTTTATCTGTCCCAATATCTAAATATCGATATAGAATTTTTGAATCGGCATTAACTATTTCACCATTAAAATTCTTAGCCATCTTAATAGCCAAGCTTGTTTTCCCTGAAGCAGTAGACCCTAATATTGTTATAAACTTCATAATCTGCTATACTTTTTTTACTATACTCGATATTTAAATTTTATTATTAAAGGAGAAAAAATGACAGGCGAAATAAAACCAGAAGAAAACACAATGGACGAGACAAAAAACGAAGAAAGCTCAATTGAAAAAACTGAAGTTAGTGAAAAACCAATGGAATCCGTAAAAACCGAGGAAAAAACAGAGAAAAAGCAAAATAAGATAGTTGAAAAGGCTATAAAAAGCTTAAAAGAAGTATTTTCAATTAAAAATCTAACGTTGAGTCTCTTCTCTACTCTACTCCTAATTGGTATCGGATATGCATCAGGAGTTGCATCTGGAATACTACAGGAAAAGTTTTTCACAAGCGCTACTATGTACTTTGCCTTTATAGTGTCTTCAGCTATATTGCTTATACTTAGCGTTGTAGCCATCCCATTGTTAAATGCGATTTATACGAAAGATTGGGCATCCCTTGTGTATATTATTTTCTTAGAAGTCATATGGCTAGCCATATTTATCCTAATTTTATTTTTTACAACAACATCACAGCCTCAAACATTACCCAATTTTGAATCTGCGCCAACAACGGGATCTCAAGGTAAATAGTCTCAGTTTATATTCTAAAATCCGTCACGATAAACGAGTGACGGATTTTTTTATTCTATTATGTCCCCCTTCATAGCCCAAGGAGTAACCGAAGAAATCTTAACTTTAACAAAATTACCAATTAAATCTTCCTCGCCTTTAAATTGAACTAATTTATAAGTCCTGGTTCTTCCATATAAATAGTCTTTCTTTTTTAAATCAACTAAAACATCAATTGTTTCGTTGATATATTTTTCATTATCCTTTAGGGCTGTTTTTTCTAAAATACTTGTCAATTCTTTATCTCGTCTTTTTTTCTCTTCCCTAGATACATCATCTTTCATTTTAGCTGATACTGTACCTGACCGAGGAGAATATTGGGCTATATAGGCCATTGTGTAACCTACCTTTTGATAGATATCAATCGTATCTTTAAATTGCTCTTTTGTTTCTCCGGGAAAACCTACAATGGTATCAGTAGAAATAGCAACGCCGGGGATTCTCGTCTTTATCTTTTCAATCAATTCTAAATAATGCTCCCTTGTATACTTCCTGTTCATATTCTTAAGAACCTCATTATTGCCTACCTGCACTGGTAAATGGATGTATTCACATATCTTTTTACTTTCAGCGACAGCGTCAATTATCTCATCTGACATGTCATGAGGGTTTGATGTTAAAAATCTTATCCAAAAATTTCCCGGAATTTTATTCACTTCTCTAAGTAACTCAGCAAAATTGTTTTTATTGTTAGTTTCTTGATCTCCCTGTTTACTACCTGTGCTGAGTATAGTCGAAGTATTTACTGTTAACTGTTTACTAATTCCGTAGGAATTAACATTCTGCCCAAGAAGCGTTATTTCTTTATAGCCTTTTTTTACTAATCCTAAAATTTCCTTAATTATTTCTTGCCTTTCTCTGTATTTTTCTCTTCCCCTTGTATAGGGCACGGCACAATAAGTACAAAAATTGTTGCATCCAGTCATTATCGGAATAAACGCGGAAAAATAAGATTCATAAATCGGTTTAATCTTAAAGTAATCTTGGCATCTGACTGAATCACTTTCGCCTAATAACAAAGGAAGCTTGCTTAAATCAGAAATATTAAACAGATAATCGAATATTTTTCCCATTTTTGGCTTATCAGCGTCCAGAACACAACCTGAAAGCATAGTTATCAATTTTCGATTTTTCTTTATTTCGTTCCATTTCTTGGCTTTGCCGTAAATTCTGTCAATTGCTGTTTGTCTTACAGAACATGCTAAAGCAATAATTAAATCAGCTGATTTTTCATCTTCGGTTCTTTCAAATCCCAAATCATTCAGAACAGAAACAACACGTTCTGCATCCGATTTGTTCATTTGACACCCAATTATCCAAATATAATATTTTAGTTTTGTATTATTCATATCTTCATATGCTACTATAATTCAACTATTTTAAAAAGCCAATTAAAATTCTTGATCATCTGTTAACTGTTTACTGTTAGCTGTTTACTCTATATAATTTATACATGGAGAGACAAAATAAGAAAAACTGTCTTTTTGGATTAATAGGACCGGGGGCAGTTGGGAAAACTGATCTCTCAAGACACATGCGGGAAAAGCATGGTTTTTTTTATATACCTTCAACTACAACCAGACCCCCTCGAAAAGGAAATTTAGCTGAATACCAGCATATTACTTTAGAGGCGTTTGAAAAACATATAAAAAACAGGGAACTACTAGAATATACATCTTTTGGCGGCCATTATTACGGAAAACTTAAAAAAGACGTAGAAAAATTTCTTCAAAAAGGTGACTGTGTTTTAACTTTAACCGTTGATAGAGTAAAAAAACTTAAGAAAACTTACAAACATATAAAAATTATATGCGTTTTGACTGAAGACCCTATACTGAAAAATGTAAAAAAAAGACTTATCAAAAGAGGGCATGACAAAGAATACATCAGAAACCGAATAAAAATTACCGAAAAAGAACTTGATTACATAAAAACCCTTAAAAAAGAAAAACTAATAGATCATTTTGTAAAAACCATAGATGCAGATTATAACCACGCCTTACGAGAAATTGATAAAATCATCGAGCATCATAGAAATAACTAGTCATCTAACCCTGTCTTTTATCAATCTCTTGTTTGATATCATCTATAAATTTTAAACTCTTTTGGCCTAAATCGCCTTTTTTGTAGTTTCTAACCGATATTTTCTTTGCTTTAATCTCTTTATCTCCAACAATAAACATGTAAGGAATTTTTTGAAGTTCCGCTTCTCTTATTTTTTTACCAACTGATTCCGGCCTTGAGTCAATCTCAACCCTAATATCTTTTTCTAAAACATTTTTACTTATTTCTTTGGCATATTTTAGATGTTTCTTATCAGATATCGGAATAATAATTACCTGAACAGGAGCTAGCCAAGCTGGAAAAGCGCCGGCATAATGTTCGATTAGAACTCCCAAAAATCTATCAATCGAACCGATAAGAGCGCTGTGAATCATAACCGGCATATAATTTTTGCCGTCATCACTTGCATAACTTAAATTAAACCTCTTAGGCATGTTAAAATCCAACTGGATAGTGGAAATCTGGTGTTCTCTATTTAAAGCATCTTTTGCCATAATATCCATCTTAGGACCGTAAAAAGCTGCTTCACCTATCCCTATTTCATAAGAGATTTTGTTATCTTTAGCTATTTTTTCTAATATTTTTTCAGATTTGTTCCAAACTTGATCATCACCAAGATATTTAGCTTTCTCTTTCGGATCCCTTAAGGAAAGTCTTACATAAAAATCCATGCCATAGGTCTTAAGTGCTTTTTTAATGGCTTTTAGAACTTTATCAAATTCTGCTTCTATCTGATCTTCTCTACAGAAACAATGTCCATCGTCCATCTCAAACCCTCTGACTCTAGTTAATCCACCAACCTCACCCGGCTTCTCATCTCTATAAATCATTGAGAAATCAGCTACTTTGTAAGGTAGATCTTTATAGCTTCTTATTTTAGAGGCGTAAATCTGGGTGTGCTGGGGACAATTCATGGGCTTTAAAAAATATTCTTCTTTTGTGTGATGAGAAAAAATTTGAAACATATCTTCTTTATATTTCTCGTAATGGCCGGAGATTTTAAATAATTCACCTTTATTTATCTCTTGGGTACTAACTTCCTGATAGTCAATTTCTTTTCTCAATTCGCTAGAATATTTCTGCATTTCTTGACGTATAATAGTTCCTTTTGGTGTAAATAAAGGAAGACCCTGCCCAACTAAATCTGAAAATACGAAAAGATCTAAATCTTTCCCTAGTCTTCGATGGTCTCTTTTTTTCGCTTCTTCTAAATTTTTCAAATATTCTTCAAGTTCTTTTTGAGTATAAAAAACAGTACCATAAATCCTCTGCAACATGGGTCTTTTCTCGTCCCCTCGCCAGTAAGCTCCGGCAATTTTCAAGAGTTTAAATGCTTTAATCTCTCCTGTTGATTTAACATGAGGACCGGCACATAGATCAACAAAATCATTCTGCCTATAAAAATAAACTTTTTTCTTAGGGATATCGTTAATTAGCTCGCGTTTGTATACCTGTTTTCCCTTTTTATAAAAATCCAGCGCTTTTTCCTTTACTACTTCCTCTGGCTTAACCTGATAATCGGCTTTTATTATATCTTTCATCTTTTTTTCTAAAATATCTAAATCTTCCGGTATTAAAGTTCTTGGCAGATCAAAATCATAATAGAATCCTTCATCAGTTGATGGTCCTATCGCAAGTTTGGCTTCCGGAAACATTTGTAAGACTGCTTGAGCTAAAACATGAGCTGCGGAATGCCTTAGTGTTTGTAAATCTTGTTTTTTCTCTTTTTTATTCATGGTTATTCTCCCAAAGCCTCGAAATATTCATTCTTTGTAGAGGCTGAGGCCCGCCAAAAACTGAAAGTGAGGGCGGGCTTTTAATTTATTATTCATTTTTGTGAGGCTTTAAAAAGCTGTCGCAATACTTATTTATAGCTTCGTAAAACTTACCATTTGTTTTCAGATCTTTTTCATAATTAATATTTTCTAAGTAGCGTCTTGAATCTTCAGATCCTAATACTTCATAACATTCAAAAGCTAATTCTGTTTGATTTACTCCATCCCATTCAGCTACTATAAATCCGGCATTTTTAAGTTCTTTATTCCAAGTAGCATCCACAAAAACCCATTCGTTTTTATCAGGAAGCGTTACTTCTATAAAAAAGTGTGAGCAATCTTCATTATGAGGTATTTCTAATATCTCTTTTGGCAGTTTTACAACATTCCAGTAAAATAAACCAACTCTAAATCTAACTTTATAACCCAAATCCTCTAACGCTTTAGCTAGTTTTTTATTCTTTCCTTCACAATCATTGTATTCCTCTTGGTCACTAACAGAAATATGATAAGGTATATCTCTTATTTCATAAAATTTACTTATTGCTTTTTGGATAATATCATCTCTCATAATAATTTTATGGAATAATTACTTTGCTTTCGATAGCTAACCAAATACATTTAGAATTAGAATAATATCTATGCCATGGATACTTACAGTTTATATCATAAAAGGGGTTATGGGTTTGCCCAGACGATAGAATATCCCGATAATACATAGTATTTTCATCGTTCTGGAAAAATTTCTGCATTTCTCCTTGACCTAATATCTGAATATGAACCTCGAAAAAGTCGTGATCTTTATGAATTCTGCAAGAAAAATCTTCTTTACAGTACCAAAAATTAAATTCAAGGTTATTAAGTTTTATTTTTGGTGATCGATAAAATTCAGTTCCCTTAAATTCCTCGATTTCAGGATATAATTCAGAAACTTGAGTCCAATTTTCTTTGCAATAATTGGCAATTGCTTGGCTTACTTCAAAATTATCTCCAACCTCAAAAACTAATAACTTATCAGCAGAAAATTTCGTATTCTTAAATAATCCTGATTCGAAATTATTCAAGAATGTTCCATCAGGAAGCTTGATTTTCTCCCCACAATTAATTACTACTGACCAATCTTTACGATCAAACTTTTGCTCAAATGAAATTTTAAAAACTTCTTCCATCCTTTCTCCTTCACCCTGTTAAATAAAAAATCCAATGCTATACGCATTGGGACCCTTGTGGGCGGTTCCACCCAATTTCTCTGATATACATCAGAGCGCTCTTTTGATTCGATAACGGCCGAACCAGCCGAAGCTCTGGAGTTAGTTAGTCTCCTTCATCGCTTTATCGATTTAATTATATTTTAAACCTTGTTCAAAATAAGGTCAATAAAAGATTAAATTTGCTTTTATTTACCGAGCTTTAAATTTGGATTAACTTTTATTTTTTCTAATAGATCGGGACCTTTATTTTTATATTTGAAATATCCGGCAGCCGCAATCATTGCCGCATTATCAGTACAAAGATTTTTAGGAGGCGCAAAAAAATTAAAACCTTGAATTTGACACTTTTTTTGCAATTCTTTTCTTAATATAGCATTGGCCGCAACTCCTCCGGATATTAAAACCGTTTTTACCTTTTTTCTTTCTGCTGCCCAAATTGTTTTTGCTACTAAAATATCAACAGATGTTTTCTGAAAACTTGCAACAATATCTGCAATAAAACTTTTATTCTTTGTTTTATGTTTCCTAACTTCATTTATAACCGCTGTTTTCAAGCCAGAAAAACTAAAATCTAAATTAGGTGGCAATTTTTTAAGATAGCCGCTTTCTAATCTAATGATTTTGCTTTCCATTTCTGCTTTTGGAAACTTAAATTTTTCAGGATCACCTTCTTTCGATATTTTCTCTATTATTGCCCCCCCAGGATAACCCAAGCCCAATGCCCTGGCAACTTTATCAAAAGCTTCCCCTGCAGCATCATCTTTAGTTTGTCCTAATATCTTATATTTCAAATGGTCTTTCATATAAACCAACATTGTATGACCGCCGGATACTATAAGTACAATCAACGGAAACTCTATTCTCTCTTTTTGGTCAACAAAATTAGCATAGATATGCCCTTCTAGATGATTTACGCATACTATTGGCAAATTATTAACAAAGGATATCGTCTTTGCAGTATTTATGCCAATTAATAAAGATCCAACCAAACCAGGACCACGGGTTACCGAGATCAAATCTATATTCTTCAAAGAAGACTTGGATCTTTTTAACGATTCTTTAATGGCTGGAATAATAGTCTCTATATGGGCGCGAGAGGCCACTTCTGGAACTATACCACCATATATCTCATGAAGCTTATTTTGTGAAGAAACAATGCTAGATAAAGATTTTATCTTCTCTTTTTGAGCCTCAATGACAGCGCTTGAAGTATCATCACAACTTGTTTCAATTCCTAATATTCTCATATCGTTATGTTATAATTTCTTTTAAAGAATGTAAATTTTCATTTTTATGAAAGATAGAATAAAAGAACAAGAAAACAAAATATGTGAGAAGCTTAAGCTTCAAGTTACAACAAACGCGGCTATTTTAATTTGTCTTGCTATTATGGCACTAGTAGCAGGTCTTGCGTTAGCCTTCTTAAAATAATTTGACTCTTGCCTTACTCGTGATATATTAAAACTTCTAACTAGTTCTTTAACAAATTAGGAGTTGGTTTGTAATGCCTGATAGATCGATAGGTTATTTTAAATTACCGATTAAACATTACTATGATAAGTATTTAAAATCCAAAGAATGCCCTAACTGCCATAGAACAAGCGATTTAGCGGAAAATTTAAAAGTATGCCCTCATTGTAACTGTTATCTACCTTTTACAGCAATGGACTGGATTTATTATTTAACAGGTAAGATATCAGTAAAACAAATAATACATCACAAAGAAATAAAAGATGAACTCCATTCAAAACACCCACGCTTTAAGAAAAAGTTACATGAAAGCAAAAAAAAATCAGGATTTAAAGATGGCTTAATTACGATGCGTACCAACATAGATTATCATCCAGTTGTATTAACCATTCTTAACTTTGATTTCTTTAATGGAACGATAGGACCTGTTGAAGGAGAGAAGTTTGCCAGAGCTATCCAGATTGCAAAAAATAACAAGCTACCCCTTATTAGCATATGGACTTCTTATGGAATGAATATGTATCTCGATATAGAATCGCTTTATCAGATGCCAAAAATAACTTACTACCTTTCAGAATTAAATATGCCTTATATCAGTATCCTTTCGGGAACAGTTTTAGGTGGGACTTCAGTCAGTTTTGTTCAAGGAGATATAATCATTGCGGAAAAAGAATCAATCTTCGGATTTACCGGAAAAAATATAATAAAAAAAAGTATTCCTATACCTGACAAGTTCCAAACAGAAGAAGAAGCATTAAAATCCGGTAAGGTTGATATGATAGCCGAAAGAAAAGATATCAAAACAATATTGCTTAATATCTTAAACTGTCTTGATTCGAAAAATTATTCTGAGTGCCAAAAGATTAAATTCCAACCGCCTGATATAGCAATAGGAGCAAAAATATCTAATCATAGCGCGATAAAAACAGAAATTAACAACAACTATATGAATGCGTTTAACATCCTAGGAATAGCTAAGCACTACAAAAGACCCACCTGTATTGATTATCTTAAAATCTTTGATCAATTTGTTGAGTTAAAAGGAGACAGAATATCTGGCGATGGACCAACGATAATAGCAGGGCTGGCCCTTATTGATAAAAAACCACTCATAGTAATAGGCATAGAAAAAGGCAAATTTATTGAAAAAGGGGATGCTTTATTCTCTGGCCAAAAGATTTTCTATAATAATGGCATGCCAGGCCCGACTGAATATAGAAAAGCAAGAAGAATCATAAGATTTGCCGAAAAAGCTAAATTGCCGGTTGTGTTTATACTGGATACTTCTGGAGCAAGAATGGATCCTGTATCTGAGCGAGGAAATATTGCCTATGAACTCAATGAAACGATGAAAACAATTTTGAATTTAAAGACTTGGACTGTAGCTATAAATATCGGGGAAGGCGGCAGTGGTGGTTATATTGCTCTAGCATGTGCAGATAAAATTCTTATGCAAAAATATGCATATGCGGCTATCGCAGCCTGCGAAGCAAAAGCCAGTATACTTTATCCTGACGAAAAAAATAGTTTGGAGATTGCTGCAAATAATTCAGAAATTACCTCGAAACAACTATTAGATAAACATTATATAGACGGAATTATTAACGAGCCCGAAGGAGGCGCACATCTGGATACAGAAAAAGCGATAGAATATATAGAAGAAGCAATCAAACAAGAATTAGAAAAAATATACAACCTTCCAAACAAAATACCAACAACACAAGATATTCAAAAAAGAATAAAAAGATTCACTGCGGTATAAACAAAAGCTTATACCGCTTTTTTATTTTTAAAGCTAGGGGCTTGGCAAGAAAGGAACTTAGGTTCGTCCTAGCACTCTTTAAAAAGTCAGGTTTAAAAAACTGCCAAAAGGCAGTTTTTTAGTAAACAAATAACACATCACTCGCTCAAAAACTTTAGCTTATAATTAATAAATATCCAAAAGAACAACCGTAAAAACATTATCCGCTACGGCATTGCCAGCCAGATTAACTTCTACTTGTTCTGCATTAATTGCAATACTATCAACGAATTGATCTTGATTGCCAGCAGGATAGTATCCTAATATTTGATAATATCCCAATGTTCCAAAATCAGAACAATCATCAGATGGATCATCTAAAGCACTACTAGTTCCAGCTGATACGGTAATTGTTATTGGACAAGTATCCAGCACTCTAGAATTTACAGACCCGGTAGCTAATTTTGATTCTGTAACCGAGAAGTCTTGAAGAGCTTTACTGCCGTCAAGCGGTAACCCTTTTGTTTTGAAAGATCCATTAGCCAAGCTTCCTTGATGGTCATGATACCTCAAATCCATAGAGACATTGTAATTGGAGATAATGACCTGGTCTAGCTTGCCCCAGAGCATACTCAGAAGATCACGAGCATCTTGACTATAAGAACTTGGGATAGTACCTACTGCCTTGATGGAAGTAAAAACAAATACTAAAAGAAGTACTCCAAGGATAATCACGGAAGTTCTTTTTTGCATTTTTTACCTTTCATTTTAATTTTCTTTATTATCCCCCCCCAACTAAAAAGTCAATTTTAGAAACCTTTCTTAACAAACCCCGCATTAACTTCAAGATATATTTTCTTAAAATACTAAATTCTTATAATAATATCACCTTACAGCTAACATTATTTCTAATGAAAATATTTCCTCAGAGTTAATAACGGTGTAAATAGAATTATCCTCGATTTTAGGTTAAAATGTATATATAAAATTTAGATCTAGTTTTAGCGATAAAAAGGATCCGAAAAGATAAAATGAAAAAAGAAAAGCTATTAATTATTGATGCTAATGCCCTAATACACAGGGCATTTCACGCTTTACCTCCCCTAACTTTAAAAACAGGAGAAATGATTAGTGCTGTTTACGGATTTTCTGTAATTCTTTTGAAAGCGATTAACGAATTAAAACCGGAACATGTAGCTGTTGCCTTTGATACCCCAGAACCAACCTTTAGACATAAAGAATACAAAGAATATAAGGCAACAAGACAAAAAGCTGCCGATGAACTTGTTGAACAATTTCCAAAAGTAAAAGAAGTTATTAATAGTATGAATATCCCAATATTCGAAAAACCGGGCTACGAAGCCGATGATATCATAGGCACCATCGCAAAAAAAGCTAAAGAAGAAGGTGTCCAAGCGATAGTTGTCACTGGAGATCTAGACGAAGTTCAGCTAGTTTCAGATAATACAGTTGTTTATACCATGCGGAAAGGTTTCACTGATACTGTTATATACGATAAAAAAATGGTTGCTGAAAAATTTGGAGGATTAACTCCGAAACAAGTAGTAGATTACAAGGCTTTAAGAGGAGACCCATCAGATAACATTCCCGGTGTGCCAGGAATTGGTGAAAAAACAGCAATTTATCTTATAAAAAAATTTGGCGATATTGAAAATCTATATAAAAAAATAAACAACGATGATCCTGAGATTAAAGATGTAAGAATTAAAACGCTTCAACAGCTGCAGGAAAACGAAGAAAAAGCAAGAATGAGTAAAAAACTGGCAGAAATAGTCACTAATATACCAATTGAATTTGATTTAAAGAAAACTGAACTAGTAAATTATAAGCGCGAAGAAGCATTAAAAATATTCAATAAATTTGAGTTCAAAACTCTTTTGCCTAAGCTACCCAAATCATTGAATAATGATGAAAAGAAAAGCGTAGACTTTAAAGTAAACATAATAAGAGAAAAATCAGAACTCATCAAACTTATTAATAATATTAAAAAACAAACCGAAATAGTGGTAGACACAGAGACAGATAAACTGGATTCGATAGACGGTAAGCTTATAGGAATATCAATAAGTTTTGACCAAAATGAAGGTTTTTACATACCTATAAATGAAAATAATACGGATTTTTTAGGCGAGCTAAAAACCGTACTCGAAGAAAAAAACATCGGCAAAATAGGACATAACCTTAAATACGATTTAAATATTCTTAAAAATTATAATATTAATTTGTCCCCTTTCATTTTCGATACTATGATTGGTTATTACTTGCTCCATCCAGGCGATAGAAAATTTAATTTAGATGATCTTGCATTTCTTGAACTTCATTATGAAAAAATATCTATAGAAGATTTAATCGGCAAAGGTAAAAATCAAAAAAATTTAAGCGAGGTGCCAGAAAAAAAAGTAGCCACTTATTCTTGTGAAGATTCTGTAATAACTTTCAGGCTATATCAAAAAATTAAACCACTATTAAAAGCGGAAAATCTCTTAAGCCTCTTCATGGATATTGAGCTACCCTTAGTATCGATTCTAGCTGAAATGGAAAAAAACGGCGTAAAAATAGATGTTAATTTCCTTAAAAAAATGTCGAAGGAATTAGAAAAAAGGATAATCAATTTAAAAAATGAAATACATAAATTATCAGGATATGATTTTAATATTAACTCGCCCCAACAACTCAAAGAAATCCTTTTTGAAAAATTAGATCTAGCGGAAAATCCGATCGTTAGAAAAGAATTAAAAAAAGTTAAGTCCGGGGGATTTTCAACTGCAGCACCTGTTTTAGAAAAGTTAAAAAATGCACACCCTGTAATAAATATTCTTCTAGAATATAGAGAATTAGTAAAACTTAAAAATACCTATATTGATACACTCCCCAATCTTATTCATCCAAAAACAGGAAGGGTTCATACAAGTTTTAATCAAACAATAACATCAACTGGGAGACTTTCTTCATCAAACCCTAATCTACAAAACATACCCATAAGAACAGAAATAGGAAGAGAAATAAGAAAGGCCTTTATAGCTAACGAAGGGTTTAAGCTTATCTCTGCTGATTATTCCCAAATTGAACTTAGGATAATCGCTCATTTGTCTGGTGATAAAAAAATGATTGATGCATTTCAAAAACACGAAGATATTCATGCCAGAACTGCTGCGGATGTCAATGATATACCACTCAATGACGTAACCTATGAAATGCGGAGAGCCGCAAAGGCAGTAAACTTTGGTATAGTATATGGTATAAGCGGACATGGGTTATCTGAACAGTTAGGGTGGACAAGAGAAGAAGCCCAAGATTACATTAATAAATACTATCTAAAACATCCGGGCATCTTAGAATATATAAACAACACTACAGATGAAGCAAGAAAAAAAGGCTTCATAGAAACATTACTTAAAAGAAAAAGATATATACCAGAAATAAATTCCTCTAATTTTCAAATCCGATCAGCGGCTGAGCGTATGGCTATTAATTTCCCTGCGCAAGGAACAGCTGCGGATTTCATTAAAATAGCAATGATAGAAATTGAAAAAAGGTTGCCAGAACTGTCACAAAAATCTAAAATGATTCTACAGGTCCATGATGAATTGGTGTTTGAAATACCTGATAATGAAATAGAACCCGTAGCGTCTTTCCTGGAAAAAATCATGGAAGGAGTGTATCCTAAACTAGAAGTTCCTATTCGAGTAGATATATCTTATGGCAAAAACTGGAAAGATATGCAAAATATAATAAAGGGCGATAAAAATAAAACAAAAGGGTTCCAACATTAAAAAGGAGATATAAAAATGAAAAAATATTTAGGAATTATTGTATTATTAATTATCTTTATAGCCGCTTCAATTACGCTAGCATTTTTCTCTAATGCAAAAGAGTGGAATAAAAATAATTCCGGCGATACCAAGGAAGAAACACAACAAAAAAAGCCTCCTGCTACTACTGCATCTGAAAAAGGCGTAATATTATTTTTCTATTCTAACTATTGCAGCTGGTGCCAAAAAGAAAAGCCGATTGTCCAAGAGTTAGAAAAAGAAGGTGTTAAATTTAAATACATGGATGTTGGTGAAAATCGTAATCTACTATCTCAATATAGTGTTGAAGGAACTCCAACTTTTATACTCAATGACAAAAGATTAGTCGGCTACAAACCTAAGGAGGATTTACTTAAATTCTGGCAGGATAATAAATAGAATATTCTTGCTATTATAAAATCTACAGTTCTTACTGATCATAAAATTAAAAGAAATAATAAAATCTTCTTATAAAAAAATATTCAACCTACTAAAAGAATACTATCTTATTCTAGTAGTTATTTTTTTCTTTATCTTAAAAACCCACATCTTTAACTTATGGACGGGACTAACTATTGATCTATGGTTTAAAGAAAGAACAATCACAGCGCTTGGAACCTTTCTGTTGCTTTGTTCGCCGGCAATTATACTTAAACGCAAGGGTCGTATATTATATTTATTATTTGTTGCATCCTTCACTTCAATTATTTTCGCGGTCCAATATATTTATAATAACTATAATAATGGCATTTTTTCTTTCTCTTCATTGAAATATTTCTACCAATTAGCACCAGTAACTAATATTGTCGCAAGATTAATTAATGTACGTACGGCCTTATTTTTTATAGACTTACCGATAATTTTACTCATCTTCTTTTTTGCTAAAAGAAAAAAAGAAGATATCTTGATTGCATTAAAGCCAAGAGTATACCTATTCATTACAACTATTATCTTTGGTTTAATATTTTCATCTTTTGTAATACTGAAAGAAAAAAATCTCAATTTTTTAGTTATACCCATGGATGGTTCTATGATTATCCAGAAAATCGGAGCGGTAAACTATGCAGTACAGGATTTCGTAAAATATTTCTTTGCCAAAAACGGCACATCACCAGAAGAAATATCCCTTGTAAAAGAATGGAATAAAAATAGAAATTTTGAGGATGGAAAAAATCTTGAAGGGATTGCCAAAAACAAAAACGTTATAATAATACAGTTAGAGTCTTTTCAGGATTTTTTATTAGGACGCTCTATCGATGGTCAGGAGATTACTCCCAATTTAAATAAGTTTAGTGAAGAAAATTTTAGGTTTACTAATTTTTACTATCAAGTAGGCCCTTCGACTACTGCGGATGCTGAATTCACCTCTTTAAATTCCCTTTATTTTTTACACGATAAATCTGCTTATTTTGATTACCCGTTAAATAAATACCATGCCTTACCGGGGCTCTTAAAAGAAAATGGCTATAGAACATTTGCTATGCACGGATACAAAAAAAGTTTTTGGAACAGAGCTGTTATTTATCCTAATTTAGGATTTGATCGTTTTTATAACGTTGATGACTATAAATTTACAGACGGGATCGGATGGGGACTGCCAGACGAAAATTTTTTTAGCCAATCAATAGATTATATGAAAAAAGAAAAAAAACCATTCCTATCGTTTATGCTCACCCTTTCCTCACATGATCCTTTCAATCTGCCGGAAAAAAAACAAGAATTGAAAATAGACAAAAATAGATTTGGAAAATTAATTACAGATTATTTGCAGAGTGGACATTATGTTGATAAAGCATTCGGACAGTTTATCGATAAACTGAAAAAAGAAGACTTATACGACAACAGTGTAATTTTAATTTACGGTGATCATGAGGGTGGATTAAACGCAATTGATAATAAGGCTTTTCTTGATTGGCTAGGTATACCTGGGGCGAAAAAAGAAAATTATCTAACTCATGCTGCCATCCATCGTATTCCAGCAATTATTCATTTACCTAATAACTCTTTGATTGGTGAATCAGATATACCAGCAAGTGAAATAGATGTTTACCCGACAATTGTAAACTTGCTTGGTTATAACATACCAAAAACTACTCTCGGTCAAGACTTGTTTAACACAAAGAACCCTTTTGTATTGATGAGAAGAAATAATACTTTAAATAATTCGTTTATGGATAAAAATCTTTTTTATCAACCATCACTAGACGGAAAATTCGAAAACGGAACTTGTTATGATAGGAAAAGTCAAGAAACTATCGATGTAAATAAATGTTTGACTGGTTTTAATAGATCAAAAGAATTAGCCCAAGTGAATGATATTATTGTTAAAGGAAATAAATTAGACCTCTTAAACCAATAGTTTCAAGTTATTCTATATAATAATTCTTATCTGTTCTAAAGCTATTATAAATATTTGGATTTTTTGTTATAATAAAACGATGCCAGAATTACCAGAAGTACAAACAATAGTACAAGACTTAAAAACTAAAATATCAGGCCACAAAATTTTAGGAGTTAATTCAGATTGGCCTAAAATAATAAAAAAACCTGATTATGAACAGTTTGAAAAAGATATTCAAGGTTTAATCATTGAAAAAATTGAACGTAGGGGTAAAAATATCATAATATATTTATCGAGAGATAAGGCTTTAATTATACATCTTAAAATGACAGGCCATCCCCTAGTTTCAACTTGTTGGGAATTCACCAAAGAAAAGCTAAGAAAAAAAAGCAATGAAGAATGTAAAAAGCCGGATCCAATAGAAGAAGACCCTCAAAACCGTTTTGTACACTTAGGATTTAGCCTAGACAAAGGTAAAAATCTACTTTTATCGGATCTTAGAAAATTTGCCACAGTAAGACTTGTTGATAAAACAGAAATACCTTTGATATTTGCTAAACTAGGACCAGACGCGATGAGTGAAAAATTGACTTTCAGTGATTTTAAGAAAGTAATACAGGAACAAAAAAGAAGCATTAAACAGGTTCTTCTTGACCAAGAGATCATAGCAGGCATAGGTAATATTTATTCTGATGAAATATTATTCGAGGCGAGAATTAATCCCAAAGAGTCGGCTGACAAACTAACATTACCTAGATTAAAAAAAATGTATGTGGCAATGAAAAAAATACTAAAAGAAGCTATAGAAAAAAGAGGTTCCAGTATTTCTGATTATAGAGACACTGCCGGCGAAAAAGGTTTCTATACTGAAAGTAGAAGAGTATACAAAAAAGAAAAGGAAGAATGCCCAAGAAAGTGCGGTGGCAGTATTAAAAGAGTAAAAATAGGAGGTAGATCTTCCTATTTCTGCCCTTTTTGTCAAAAAAATTAGTAATAAGGAAATCAAATGATCCTACTAATCTCAGGGGAAGAAAATTTCTTATCTTCAAAAAAATTATTTCAAATAAAAGAAAAATTTTCCTCTAAAGATATAGAAAATTCTAATTTAGATGAGTTTGACGAAAAATCATTTTCAATGCAAGATTTTATTAAATCAATATCCTCTCCGCCTTTCCTTTCTGATAAAAGATTGATTATATTAAAAAACATTTTAAATACTAAGCTTAAAAAAGAGGATGAGAAAATTTTTATTGAACAAGTAAAAAAAATACCGGATTTCATACTCCTTGTTATTTACGAAGAAAATAAAGTTCAAGGAAAAATATTTGCAGAAATAGAAAAAATATCAGAAAAAAATTGGAACTATAGTAAGCTATCGATACCTCAATTAGAAAAATGGGCTGACGAAGAATTCAAAAAAAATAATAGCGAGATAGATAAAAAGGCCTTATCAAGATTAGTTTCATTTGTAGGAAATGATCTATGGCAATTAAATCAAGAGATTAACAAGCTATCAACTTATAAAAATAAAAATAACGACTCGATACAAGATGAAGACATCGATAGATTGGTTTCTACTAATATAAACACAAATATTTTTCAATTGGTTGACGGTATTGGAGAAAAGAACATTGAAAAAACACTTACATTTTTGAATAATTTAATTACTAAGGGCGAAGAAATTATTTATTTATTAAGAATGATGGTCTACCAATTAAGAAATTTGATTATTATTAAAGAATTGGTATCGCGTAATCTAAATAAAACAGAAATAGCAAAAATAACAAAGAAGCATCCTTTTGTTATAGAAAAAACCATTAAACAATCCAGAAATTTTTCCGCCGATGAGTTAGAAAAAATGTATTCTGAAATATTTGAAACAGAACTTAAAATAAAAAATGGGAAATTAGAACCTAAAATAGCATTAAATATTTTAGCTACAAAATTATGTATCAAAAAATAACAGCTATAATTCCGGCTTTCAATGAAGAAAAAAATATTGGAAGAGTTATAGATGTTTTAGAAAAAACACAATCGATAGGATTAATATCAGAAATTATAGTTGTTAATGATGGCTCAAAAGACAAAACCGAAATGATAGCAAGAAATAAGCATGTAAAATTAATTAACCTCCAAGAAAACAAAGGCAAAGCCTATGCAATGGCAGAGGGACTAAAAGAAGCTAAGGGAGAGTTTTGTCTTTTTATTGATGGAGACTTAGTAAATCTTAAGAGTACACATATTATTAATTTAATAAAACCATTGCTAATTAACCAAGAAATTATGACAGTGGCTAAACTTGTAAATGGCAGGTTGTCAACAGATATTGCCCAAAGCTTAAATACTAAGTGCAGCGGACAAAGAGCCGCAAAAAAAGAAATATTTATAAAAATATTTAAGACAATAAAAAATATTGGAAAAGTAAAATATGGAATAGAAAATATTATTACTGATAGATCGAAAAATTTTAAAATAGGAATTTATTTTGTTGAGTGGGATGGAGTAAGCCAATCATTAAAAGAAGAAAAGTGGGGACTGATAACAGGTTTTGTAAGAAGAATTAGAATGTACATAAGTATGAACTTAGGTCATCTAAGAAATATATTTTATAATTTATCAAAAAAAATTCATTACAAAAGAGGCCTCTGATTAGGAGACCTCTTTTTTTGTCTTTTTCTCGGTTGCTTTTATGGTCTTTGATTTTTTAGCTTTAATCAGCCTGCTTAATTTTCTTGCGGCTGTATTCTTATGATAAACACCGGATTTAACTGCTTTACCTAACACTTTTTGGGCTTTCCTGGCTAAATCCTCTACTTCTTTTGATCCAGAGCTAATAGCCTTCTTAGTATCTTTCATTACTTTCTTAACTGTCTTTTTAACTTTTTTGTTAAAAATGGTACGTTTCTTTGTTTTTCTAACACTTTTCTTTGCTGATTTTTTTATTGGCATAATGAATTCCTTTAATTTATTTAATAATAGATATCTTATAAGATTATTAAGAAAAAGTCAAAACATGAATAACGCATATTAACCGATCTTAAGTCCTCTCCTTATCAATTCTTCATCTATAACAGGGCCTATAATACCGATATTCAAACCTTTTTCAATAAAACGTTTGTTAGCAAGATTAAAAATATCTTCCGCAGTCACATCATTTATTTTTTTAAAAACATCCAGAACATTTAGAATCTTATTGGTTAATATTTCTTGCCTACCCAAAAAGAAGGCAACGTCTAAGGACTCTTCGAGCCCTAGAGAAAGCTTACCTTTAAGATATTCCTTGGATTTATCTAGTTCTTTCTCGTCAATTTTTTTATCTCTAATTTTTTGGAATTCAAATAAAATAGCCTTTATCGCCATCAAGACTTGCTTATTATCAACACCTGCCGATACATCCAAATAACCTGTGTCAATAAACGATTGTATAGAAGAACTTATTCTGTAGGCTAAACCTTTTTCTTCTCTTATTGATAAAAACATCCTAGAACTCATGCCTTCGCCTAAAATAACACTTAAAATCTTTGCTTTAAAATAATCCTCATGATGATAACTGGCTTCAGGCATTCTAAATCCCAAGGAAAAATGACTCTGTTCAGTATCTTTAGATTTTAAAATTACCCTCGACTCTGCTTGATCTTCTTTATAGAAAAATTCTTCCGGTGTCTTACCCTCATTCTCAAAATTAAAGAATCTGGAAATCATTTTTTCATTCACATTTTTAGTTTCGCCGGCAGTTACAATAACAATATTTTCAGGAAAATAAAATTGCTTGGTAAAATTTATAAAATCTTTTTGCTTAATTGATTCTATAATCTTCCTATTACCGATTATTCTTCTTCCAAGAGAACCTCCTTTATATAATATGCTCTCAAGCAATTCGTTAGTCTGAAACATTGGCGTATCTTCATACATATTTATTTCTTCTATAATAACTTTCTTTTCTTGATCAATATCTGTTTGATAAAACTTAGAGTTCAAAAACATATCCGAAAGAATATCTAAAGCAACCTCTATTTTTTTACTGGGTAATTTAATAAAAAATCCAACTTCTTCTTTATCTGTCATAGCATTAAAAATTCCGCCTAAACCATCAATAGCGGTTGAAATTTCACGAGTACTCTTAAATTTTTTGCCCCCCTTAAAAAACATATGCTCTAAAAAATGAGCTATACCTGATAAGTTAGAATATTCATATCTTGAACCTGCTTTTACTAATACTAAAACAGAAGCAGCGTTAATGCTCCCCGTTGGAATATTTATGAAACGCAAGCCATTGTTTAATATATTTTGAGAAAATGCTAGATTCTTCATTTAAATAAAATTGTAGCACCTTGAGTTAAAAAAGTAATTATAATACCTGATATGAAACATCCTCCGAATATAAAAGGGAGGGCTTTTTTAGGAGGAATTCCGAAAACAAAAGAAGCTAAGGCTCCTCCCCATGGTCCAGTTATAGGAGAAGGTATAGAAACAAAAACTAATAATGATAATTCTTTAAAAATATCGAAATATTTAGTATGCCTTTTCCTGGTATGATAAAAAAGCCAATCAAATAACTTCTTTACCTTAATAAACCTTTTAGAAAAAAATTCCGATATAGGACCCATTAAATAAACTATAGCAATAGTAGGTATAAAAGAACCTATCACTGTTATAACAAAAGATTCCCAAGGCGATAAACCATATACTTTAATAGCCACAGGGATAGCGACCTTCTCGCCTACTGGAAGCATGGAAAGTAAAAATATTATTATTTGTGGGGGTAGATTAAAAAACATAACTTATTACCAAAAATAATATCACTAATGTAAATCTATAATACGCAAAGGGCTTTAATGTATTGTTCTTAAGATAATTTATCAAAAATTTTATTACTAAAAAACTAGTCACTGCGGAAATTAGAAATCCTACGAAATAAGGCATTGAAAAAATAGATGATATGTTTACTTTCCATAGTTCGTAGATATCTTTAATAAACGCCAGAAGGATCGTAGGGATTGAAAGCAAAAAAGAAAATCTTGCCGCTTCGTCTCTTTTAAAACCAAGAAACAAACCGCTGGTTATTGTTATTCCTGATCTTGATACACCAGGAACAAGAGCCAATGATTGTGCAATGCCTATTATAAAGGCATCTTTTAGACTGATACCACTTATATCCTTTTTCTTTTTCGAGATATTTTCTGCAACAATAAATAATATACCAACAATAAAAAGCATAACCAATACAACAGGTACCTGGCGTAATTTATCCTCAATCGAACCATCAAGTAATAATCCTAGAATAATTGCCGGAATTATAGCCAAGAGAATAGAATAACCCAATCTCCGATCTCCACTTTTAACTAAAAATGAACCAGAAATTTTTAATAGATCTTTCCTAAAAAAAATAATCAATGCAACAAGACTGCCAAGATGAAGAATGATATCAAAGGATAAATTAAAAAAACTAGAATCAAAATTAAAAAATGCCTTTGCTAAAATTAAATGGCCTGAGGAACTAATTGGTAAAAATTCGGTGATAGCCTGAATAAATCCTAACACTAAAGATATCAACACTTCATTCATTGTTTAAATTCTCCATTCTTGAGATAAGATACTACAGAAAATGATGCATTAATAGCCGAACCTACGGCTGTACCAATCTGTAAGCCTATGCCCGTCGCATCACCTGCCACAAAAACACCCTTAATATTAGTTTCTCCATTATTAGTGCTTTGAATATAATTATTAAAAGTATCTAAACCTAATTTATAGGCGAGGTCTGAAGATTTAGGCATACCCTTAGCAATAAAAACACCATCAATATCAACTTCTTCTCCATCGTTTTTCATCAAACTTTCTAATTTACTATCGCCAATAAATTCTTTAATTTTATCCTTATATAGATTAATGTTTTTAACCTCTAACTGCTTTTTGATGTCTTCACTAATGCTAAAATCTTTTCCATCTGAATAAATATTAACATCTTTGGTATATTCTAAAAGCTCCAAAGCCTCCCTTGCTGCAAAATCACCCTCCCCAATAACAACTACTTTTTTATCTTTAAAATATAAGCCGTCGCACGCTACACAAAAAGCAATACCTCTGCCTACAAATTTATCTTCACTCTTAATTAAACTAGAAATATTTTTTACGCCCGTGGCAAATAAAATACTTTTTCCAAGATAGTTATTATTAGATGTTGAAATCAAAAAATTATTTTCTTGCTTTCTTATATCTACGGATTCCTCTTCCTTTAATTCGGCTCCGGCATCTTTAGCTTGAGCTAAGCCCTTTTCTAATAAAAATCGGCCATCAATACCCTCTGGAAGGCCAAAATAGTTTGTCACCATATGAGCACTATACAACCTAGAGTTTTCCTTTTTTCCTAAAACTATTATCTTTAAACCAGCTCTTGCTAAATATAGAGCGGCAGTAAGACCAGCTGGACCCATACCTAAAATAATTGTATCATATATTTTTTGATTATTATTCACTGTATCTCCTCAATATAATTCCTTTTATTCTGATTCTTCCATATTTTCTTTAACCATGTGATAAACACTGGTAGCTGCAATTGCTCCTTCCGCTGCAGCTGTAATTACTTGTCTTAATCCATTAGAACCGGTAGTCATATCTCCGGCAGCATATAATTCAGGGATATTTGTTTCCATTGCACTGTTCACTTTAATAAATCCAACAGAATCTTTTTCAACACCAAAATCACTGATTATTTCTGCATCGGGCTCAATCCCAATTTCAACAAAAACTCCTTGAACATCCATGCTTTTATTACCGTTTAATTTTCTTGATAAATTAATTTTTTCAACAAAAACACTACCTTTTATTTCTTCGATGCCGATATTTTCAACCATTTTTATTTTAACATTTTCTTGAGCTTTATCGATTAACACAGGATCGGCTTTAAGTCTATTTCTTGCTAAAATAAAAACTTCTTTTGCGTATTCTGAAATTAACAATCCTGCATGAAGAGCAGCATTACCGCTACCAACTACAGCAACTGACTTATTTTTAAACATTGGGGAGTCACAAATAGCACAATAGCTCACTCCTCTATTTTTAAATTCCTCTTCACCTTTTACTCCTAGTTTCTTTCTTACTGCACCTATCGCCAATATAACTGCTTCTGATTGAAATTGATTATTATCTTTTATATCAATTAAAAAATCATTACCAAGTTTTCTTAATTTTGTTACATTATCTTCTATTATAGATATTTTACCTTTTATCCTTTGCTCAAAAACCTTAGCTAAATCCTGACCTGGTATTATTTCTTGCCCTGGATAATTGCTAATCTCTGAACATGATAAAAGCGTTCCACCTAACCTCTCACTAATAATAATGGTATTTAACTTATATTGTGTTGCATACAAGGCAGCGCTTAAACCGGCCGGACCAGCTCCTATAATAATAAGATCGTATTTTTTCTCTTTCATTATCATAAAACTCCTAATTATTTTATTGTGTAGCAGGGACGGGTTCTACTTCTTTAATGGTTTTTATTAAATCATCACTAACAATAATTTTTTCTTTCGTAACTTTAATTATCAACTCTCTCGGAATTACCAATTGTGAGTCAACAATATTCATTATAGATGGCTTAACATACAGCTTATTTATATAGAAAAAGTCATCTAATAAAAAGTCTATCGCCTTACCAAGATATTGCCCGGATTCTGTAATCACTTTATTTCCGATAATCTTGATGCCTAATTTTAAAATATCGTCTATTCTTACAATTTCTTCTTGAGACACCAGAGCATCTTCATTATCGACAATTACAGCATCATTAGACATTTCCCTTACATCAACCATTGATACCACTTTTACTTTATCCCTAACAATACCCTTATCTCCAACTATACCTACTACTTTACCTATCTCGGGATCAATAATAAAATCAATAAGCGAACCAACTTTTACAGTATTATAAAGGCTTATAATAGGTATATTTAAAAAATATTTAGCTGATCTAAGCATGAATATGTTAAATTATACCAAAAATTTAATGAATTGGGTATAAAAAAGTGCTCCTATTGGAACGCATGGTAAATTATATTGAATTTTATTTTAGAGGTTTACGGAAAAATAAACAACAGAATGAGTCAATGTAAGGAATGACAATTAGGAATAACCCTAAAAACTTATATTTATCAGAGGCAAATGCCATTATCAGAGTGCCGAAAGTAAAGAAAATCACATTTAATCACCTCGTATTTACAAAGTACGTACACAATCAGCTAAAGCGCCTACCAAAAACCAAGTTGTCCACACACAAACAATAAAGATAATCTCTTTCTTATCAATAAAAACAATTCTCGATTTCATCTCATTACCTCCCTATAAAATCATTAATCCTTTACGAATAAGGAATTCTCTGCCTTTACCTAAATCTGTTCTAACGGAACGTGAACCTTTTGCTCTGCAAATTGGACATTTATCCTCTGGATACATTTCCATATCAAGATCTAAAAGTGAAAATAATTCAGATACACCAAGAGTTTGAGTAGTAACCTTGCCTCCGCTTCTATTGCAAAAAGTTCCTACCTCTACAACATTTCCACCGGCATCCCGAATTGCTTGTTTTGTTTTCTGCACTGTTGCACCCGAGTTAATTATATCTTCAACTATTAAACAATCTTTGCCCTTAACTAACTTATCATATCCGCGTTTTAAAACACGCCGCGTGCCTACTTTTGTTTGATAAATAATCTTTTCTATCATTTTACCGCCCTTATTTCCTACGAGTTCTATCTGCACATGACCGGCGACTAAAAATTCAATTTTTTGTCCCAACCTCCAGTCTTTTAAGGCTATGACATCTATTGAAAATTCTTCTAAAGTATCTTCTTCATCAGCATAAACTGCTAATATTTCCCCTTGGGATTTAATAAAATCATAATCATGATCATGATCGATATCTTCCATATAAACCCCAAGAAATTCTTTTTCTAATTCAGGCATTAACCAATGAGCTGTCCACTGAGAAAGACTAACCCCACCTATAGTTGGACCAATCACAACTTGAATACCTTTTCCGCTAAAATGATTAGCAATTTCCCTGCACAAAAAGCTAACAAACCTTGTATAGGGATATATGGCGTCTTTATTTACATAAGCTGAGCCATGATACCATCCATCTGCTTTTTTAGCATAAACAAAATGATCATCTGTAATAATAGCTTCTGACTTCTCAAAGATTTCCTTTATTTGTTGGCTTATCCTCTGTCGCTCTAACTGATTCCTCAAAACAATCACCTCTTAATTTCCTGTAAAGCTTTTTCAATCTGTTCGTTAATTATATCTACAGCCTCAACTGGATCTTCTGCTTTTGTTATAGAACTACCGATAACTAACAAATCAGCGCCATTCATTATGGCATTGTATGGGGTATCTAGGCGTTTTTGATCTTCTGTGTCATCACCAACCAAACGAATACCTGGAATTATTGCAATACATCTGTCTCCCCATTCTTCTTTGATTCCTCTAACTTCATTTGGAGAACAAACAATCCCATCCAAAACAGCATTATCTAATGCCATCTCCGCAAAATGCATAACTTTACGTAACACATTTTTCTCACCATATATATCTTCACAGTCATCTTTATCAAGACTGGTTAAAACTGTAACTGCTATTACTAGGGCATGATTCACATTCGTAACCGTTCTAATGTATCTCATCATTTTAACGCCACCTGAAACATGACAGTTAATAATATCAGCGCCATGATTTAGCTGCTTTTCTGCATGCAAAGCAGCCGTTTTTGGTATATCGTGAATCTTCATATCAACAAATACCTTACCAAAAGGCTTTAACATTTTAACTACTTCAGGATTTTGTGAATATAAAGAATTTACTTTAAACCCCCATACTTTACTCCCAGTTTTTTCCGCTAGTCTCAATGCATCCGGAATTGTCATATCATCTAAAGCAATGATTATTCTGCTATTTTTTTTCAAAATAGTCGCCTCCCTATGTCAAAGGTCAAAAATAAAAGGACTTACGTCCTTTAAACTATAATAGCAAAGTCCAACTACCTAATCAAATTTCTTTCTAAAGTGAGAACTCTTAAAAATTTCTGGTTTATAGGCTTTTTTAATCTTTCTTATCTTCACCAAATATCCTGTTTCTTTTATTTTTCTTCTAATTTCCGCTTCCCAGCTTTGGTCGTAACCTAATACAATAACATCTGCTTTATTCTCTATAATATTTTGCCATGGATCTTCTTTTTCTATTTCAGCTTTAAACCCCAATTTCTCTATATTTTTTACTCTGTGGACTAATGAGTGGATCGGTTTTTTCTTTTTGAGTTCCAGTACTTTATCGTCGCTGGGTATAACAACTATTAATTCTCCGTATTCTGATGCCTTACTCAAAAAATAACTGTGCCCTTTATGCACTAAATCAAAAGTGCCAAAAACTTTAACTATCTTAGGAAATCTTAAATATAAAAAATATTCCTGATTGCCTTTTTCTCCTTGAACAGCCGCTTTTGTAGATGAAATCACAGCAAATTTCTCTTCTGCTACAAATTTAGATATTTCTCTTACGATTTTTTGCTGAATTTTTTTATTTTTTATCACCCCTTTGAATTTATCGGCAATTTTTTTCCCTACCTCAAATTGCGGTTTAACTAATATTACTACTTCTGCTTTGTGATTTTGATTCTTAATTATTTCTTTTATTTTCGGCAAGATTTTTTTAAGAGAGACGAAAGAAACATCTATAAGAAATATATCAATTTTATCGGGAAATTTTTCTATACTTCTGATATCATTTCTTTCCATATTTATAACTTTAACATTCTGGCGTAGTTTATATGCCAATTGACCATAACCAACATCAACCGCATAAACTTTTTGAGCGCCCTTACTTAGAGCAAAATCAGTAAAACCGCCCGTCGATGCGCCTATGTCCGCTATTATTTTGTTATTAAAATTAAGTTTAAATTTCTTATAAGCGCTCTCAATCTTTTTTGCGCCTTTTCCAACAAAAATTTCACTTTTCTCAATATCTACTTTTGCTGTTTCATTTATTTTCATTCCAGGTTTTGTTAATAGTTGGCCTTCAGTTTTTACTAACCCAGCCAAAATGAGCCGTGCTGCATTTTCACGACTCTCCACTAGTCCCCTTTTAACTAATAGTATATCTAATCTCTCTTTTTTGTTTTTTTGCATGATTAGATCAATTTACTCGCTCTAAATAATCTCCAGTTCTAGTATCTATTTTAATAACATCACCAATTTTTATAAATAGAGGAACGTGCAGTTTAAAACCTGTTTCTATTATAGCTTCTTTTGTTGCTGAAGAAGCTGTATCGCCTTTAACTCCAGGTTCGGTTTCGGTAATTTTAAAGTTAACTTTTATAGGCAAATTAATATTAATGGGCTCTTTATCATCTAAAAAAGTAACATCAATATTATCGCCCTCTTTTAAAAAATTAGTTTTATTGCCAAGCGATTCCCTTGAAATTGTAAACTGATTAAAGTTACCAAGATCCATAAAATAAAATTCTTGCGCGTCAGAATATAAATATTGGCAGGAGCTAGAGCTCAAAGAGGCTTCCTCTACTCGCTCCTGACCTTTAAAAGTTTTATCAATAGTTGCACCAGTTCTTAAATTTCTGAGTTTAGTTTTAACTATAGCACCGCCCCTACCAAGTTTACTGTGAGAATATTCAAGAACCTCAAATGGTGCATTATCTAATTCAATAAATTTTCCAATTCGTAAATCTGTTACTTTTAGCATTTTACCCTGTTAGAAATTATTTCTATTACAATAGAATTGCTTAAATTTTGATACATATACTTCGAACCCCAAACCCTTATTTATAACAGGGTTTACTTAGCCGTAAATGGAAGTAGCGCTACGTGACGTGCTTTTTTTATTTCTTTTGCTAATATTCTTTGATGTTTAGCACAACAGCCCGATCTCTTCCTAAACTCTATTTTACCGTAGAAAGAAATAAACTTCTGCAAAACTTTTACGTTTTTATAATCTATATCTTTTGTTGTTTTTTTACAAAATTCGCAAACTTTTTTAACTTGATAGAATTTTTGTCTTTCCAAATTTTCCTCCTGAGGTCTCGGAATATATATTCCTTACCGAGACCGAAGCCCGCCAAAAACTGTAAGTGAGGGCGGGCATGCCACTTTTAATGGTGGGCATATTTATAAGTTGAATGTTAATGCTTTAATTTATTGTAGCTATTCAATCTAGAAAGGTATGTCATCTAGATTTACCTCTTCAGATTCTTCAGTTGGTTTAGTATCTTTTTTATCAGAAACTTTTGGCCTATCTTCAGATGAGGAAGAATCTGCAGGCTCTGTTCCTATGGTACCTAAATCTTCTTCTGCGCCCTTTTTATCTAAAACAATAATATCGGCCGCAACAATTTCTGTTTTATTTCTCTTAACGCCATCTTGCCCCTCCCATGATCGAGTTTGTAATCTACCTTCTATATATGCCCTTCTGCCTTTTTTTAAAATTTTCTCTGCTATTTCTGCCAATTTCCCCCAAGCAACAACGTCATGATATTCTACACTGTCTTTTACTTCTCCATCCTGGCCTTTCCATCTCCTGTTTGTAGCAACCGCAAAGGAAGCAACAGATTGACCGGATGGGGTAAATCGGGATTCAGGATCTCTTGTTAGATTCCCTATTATTAGAACTTTATTTAAATCCCTCATTTTTCTCCTTCCTACGCTTTAGCGTAGATATTAATCTTTTAATATCTCGTCAATTTTTCTATCTAGCTCTTGCAGTCTTTCCTTTTCTTCTTCCTTTTTATCACTCTTTTGATCTTTTTTCTCTTCTTTTTCCTCTTTCTCTCGATCTCTCTTTACTTCTTTTTCTTCCTTCTTAGATTCATCAGTTTCTATTTTTTCTTCTCCTTGAATATCTCCTAAGGACTCTTCTTCTATTTTAACATTCTCAATCTTTTTTTGTTCTACTGATTTTTCTTTCACTTCCTTCTTAAAAACTGTTTCTTTATTGGACTTTTCTTTTGCTATCACTATCTTCTTCTTTTCTTTTACAACCATTAGGTATCTTATTACTTCACCAATCAATTTAATTTCTTCTTCTAATCTTCTTACATTTTCAGGACTAATTTGAAAATTTAATACATCATAATAACCATGCTCTTGACCGCCTATTTTATAAGCCAGCTTTCTCCGACCCCAAAAATCTTCTGATAAATCCTTGCCTCCCAAATCACCTACCATACTCTTGATCTTATTCATGACTTCCTTAGCAAGGTCCTCGGGTATCTGTCCCTGAACTACTGACATTAATTCGTAATTTCTCAACTTTCCTCCTTTTAATTAAAAAATTCCTCCTCTTGGACTTATGCCCCGATGCTAATATTCATCGAGGGAAAAGGAAACTAATATATTAATAGTATATATAGTAAATGGAAAAAGTCAACTATAAAACTAATAACTATAAATTAAATTTGAATAACATAACGTCACCATCCTGCACAATATAATCCTTACCTTCCAACCTAACCTTCCCTTGTTCTCTAGCATTAACCCATCCTTGTAAGCTTACAAATTCTTTCCAGTTAATAACTTCCGCCTTTATAAAACCTTTTTCGAAATCTGTATGAATAGTTCCGGCCGCCTCTGGAGCTTTAGCTCCTTTCTTGATTGTCCAAGCTTTGGCTTCTTTTTCTCCAGCTGTAAAAAAAGTTTGAAGAGATAAAATATCATATGATTTTTTTATTAACATATTGAGACCCGATTCTTTTTGTCCTATTTCTTTGAGATATTCATCAGCATCTTCTTGAGATAAATCAGACAGTTCTGATTCGATTTTTGCAGAAATTTTGATGGCATTGTCCATGTTCAATTTTTTTGCATTATCTAAAATATGATCTTCATCAATATTTATAACATAAAAGTGGGGCTTAGCCGTAAGTAAATTATAACTTTTTATCATTGATTGTTCATCGTCAGTAAGTTCTAATTCTCTAGCAGGCATTCCTTTGTCTAAAATTTCTTTTAATTTTAAAGATATTTCTAACTCTGCTTTCTTTTTAGATTCTTTCTTTGCTTCTTTTTCTAATCTATCAACAATCTTTGTAATAGTTTCGAGATCAGCTAGAATAAGTTCTGTTTTAATTGTTTCAATATCAGAAACTGGATTAACTTTACCCTCTACATGAATAATATTATCGTTATCAAAATCTCGGACAACCTCAACAATGGCATCACATTCTCTTATATGAGATAAGAATTTATTGCCCAATCCTTCCCCTTTATTAGCGCCTTTTACTATCCCTGCTATGTCAACAAATTCAACTATAGCTGGAACAATTTTTTGAGTATTTACAGTTTTGGCTAACAATTCTAGTCTCTTGTCTGGCACAGAAACAATTCCAATATTAGGATCGATTGTGCAAAAAGGATAGTTCTGAGCTTCCACTTTATTCTTGGTAAGCGCATTAAATAAAGTAGATTTTCCCACATTCGGCAATCCGACTATTCCTATAGATAAACCCATATTTATAACCTCCAATAAACTTTAAAGAGTTTATCATTTTTTTAGATTATTTCCAATAAAAATAAGTCCTTTAGAAAACCATCATTTTCTTTTGCTGGTATGAAAAGACTGATGAACTTCCTTTAATCGCTTATTCGTAATATGAGTATATATTTGTGTGGTAGTTATTGAAGAATGACCCAACATTGTCTGAACCGAACGAATATCAGCTCCATTTTGCAAAAGATCTGTCGCAAATACATGTCGTAAGCCATGAGGCGTTACCGTCTTTACTATCCCGGCCAATTTTGCATATTTATTTACCATTCTTTGAACACTTCTTGCCGTAAGTCTTTTACTTTCACCTTCAAAAATATTATCTTTGCCTCTATAATTTATAAAAACCGGGTTATAATTATCCTTTCTTTTCTCCAAGTATTTGGATAACCAAAAAGCTGCATCCTTAGACAAAAAAACAATTCTATCTTTCCTGCCTTTGCCTCTCACCATAAATTCACCCGTTTTAAGATTAATTTGATCTCTGTTTAAATTAACAAGTTCAGAAACTCTAAGGCCAGTTGAAAATAAAGTTTCTAAAATTGCCCTGTCTCTAATTCCTGCTGTTTTTGATATATCAGGAATATTTAAAAGTCGCTCCAGTTCTGATATTTCTATTACTTCAATCTCTTTTCTAGAAAAGTCACCTAACTCTATTTTCTCCGCAGGCAATGTTTGAATATCTCTTTTAATTAAATACTTTAAAAAAGCTCTTAATGCTATGATATGATAGTTTTGGGTGATCTTTTTTAAAGATTGACCCTTCTCATTAGTAAAACGATTTAAAAAAAGACGGAATTTTCTGACAAGGTCAATGGTTATACTTTCGGGGCTGTTTACTCCTTCTTTATTGGCAAAGTCTAGAAATCTTACAAGATAATGATTATAGTTCTTTACCGTAAGATCACTTTTGTTTCTTTCAATTTCTAAGTATTCCAAAAAATCGTTTTTTAATTCGTCTATTTTACTCATTTAGATTGATAATATTTAATTCGCACAATATAATTATAGTTCTAATTAGAAAGAAAGGAAATAAATGAAAAAATTACAAAAAGAAATTAACTCTTTTCTAGAAGAAAGAGAATGGCATAATTTAACAGGTACTCATGATACTCTTTTGAATATAGCAGAAGAAGTTGGAGAGCTATGGAATTATTTTAAATACATCGGAACAGACCAAAAAGAAATGGAGAAAGTAATAAAAAATCATTACAGAGAAATAGAAGATCAAATTGGTGACATTGGCTGGCTCCTGTTAAAATTATGCGGGAGTTTTGATATGGATTTAAAAGAAGCTATCTGGAAAAGCCAAAAAGAATACAAAGAGAGGTTCCCTTTAAAAAAAGTTAAGGGAAAACACGGTAATATAAAGGCTGGTGGAATTGATTTAAAATATCAAGCAAATAAATAATATGTCCGAAAGCCTAAAAAATAAATACAAATACGATGTGGTGGTAATAGGTGGCGGTCATGCCGGATGTGAAGCAGCTTTAGTATCGGCGAAAATGGGCTGTTCTACTCTACTTGTTACAACTACAATCAAAAAAATAGCCACCATGCCTTGCAATCCTGCAATAGGCGGACCTGGGAAAGGGCACCTTGTTAGAGAAATAGATTGCCTAGGTGGCGCAATGGCAAAAGTTTCTGATCAATCATTAATTCAAATCAAATTATTAAATCATACAAAAGGTCCGGCTGTTCAAGCTTATAGGGCGCAAATCGAAAGAGATGACTATCAGAAAATCATGCTGGAAACTTTAAAAAAACTAAAAAAACTAAAAATCTTAGAAGATGAAGTAACTGATATAGATGCCGCAAATAATCCAAAAACTATAACTGGCGTAAAGACTAAATCGGGCAAAAGAATAGAATGTGGGGCAACAATTATTACGACCGGAACGTTTTTAAATGCGAAAATTATTATCGGTGATAAAATTATTAGAAAAGGAGGACGAATTGACGAAAACGGATCATACCAATTATCAAATAGTCTAAATAAAATTGGATTAAAGCTAGAAAAACTACAAACCGCTACTCCACCAAGGATAGATAAAAAATCAGTTGATTGCTCAAAAATGGAAATTCAACCAGGAACCAAAGGACCATGTTCATTTTCTTTCCCGGAAAGAGAGGTAATAAAATATAATAAACAAATACCGTGTTGGCTTGCTTATACTAATCCTAAAACTCATAAAATTATTAATGAAAATATTAATTATTCACCAATTAAATCAGGGATCATTGAAGAACATGGACCCAGACACTGCCCTTCTATAGATAGAAAAGTAGTTAATTTCCCTAACAAAGAACGACATCCAATTTTTGTAGAACCGGAGGGCAGAAAATCTAACCGACTTTATCTCCAAGGTTTAACTACTGCAATGCCTGAAGACTTACAACTTAAAATTATAAGATCTGTTAAGGGAATGGAAAAAGCTATAATATTACAACCAGGTTATGCGGTTGTTTACGATTATGTACCGTCCTGGCAAATCAAAAAAAATCTTGAAACAAAAAAAATAAAAGGACTATTTTTAGCCGGACAGGTGAATGGCACCTCTGGCTATGAAGAAGCGGCGGCTCAAGGAATTATGGCAGGCATAAATGCCGCTTTGAAAATTAAAAATAAAAAACCATTTATTCTTAATAGAAATCAAGCATATATCGGCGTAATGATAGATGATTTGATTACCAAAAAACACAAAGAACCATATAGAGTATACACATCAGCTGCTGAATATAGATTACTTCTAAGACAGGATAATGCTGACGAGAGATTAATTGATTTAGCTTTTAATTTAGGACTAGTAGATAAAAAAAGAAAGTTAGCAATAGAAAATAAGAGAAAAAAAATAGACACAGCAATTAAAGAATTAAAAAAGATAAAGATTAATTCTAAAAATGCCTGGAGTTATTTAAAAAGACCTGAAATTAATATTCAAAAGCTTTTCAAAATAACTAAAAACAGAACAAAAAAATTAAAGATTGAATCTTTATCAGAAGAAATATTAAATGAAGTAGAAATTCTTGCAAAATATGAAGACTATATAAAAAGACAAGAACAAACGGTTATAAAAAATATTTCATTAGAAAATAAAAAAATACCAAAAATTAATTATGATTCAGTACCAGGATTAAAATTTGTCGCAAAAGAAAGGCTAAAAGAAGTTAAACCAATTTCAATCGGCCAAGCATCAAGGATTGCAGAAGTTACTCCTGCCGATATTACCACTCTTTTAATATTCTTGGAAAAAATAAAAAGAAGCCAAAAAATATTCAAATCTTAAACCTATCAATAACACCCTTAATAATATCCCAGCTATAACCTCTCCTAGAAAGAAAACTAATAATCTTTTCTCTCTTTTTATATTTTTCTAAACCCTTATACGGAATAATCCTTCTTTCGACTAGCCTAGAAGCAGCCGACAACTCTTCAGTATCAGAAATTTTCTTAATTTCTTTTTCAATTATATTCCTATTAACAGATTTTTTATTTAGCTCTAAAAATAGCCTTCTTTTGCCTAGAGGATGGAAATTTTTTCTATTATTAATCCAAATTTTGGCAAACTTTGTATCATTTAATAAAGCTTCTTTTTTAAGCCAAGATATGGTTTTTTTTATAAGTCTAAAGTCATATTTTTTCGCTTCTAATTTTTTTCTAATCTCATCTTCGCTTTGCGGTCGTATTGATAAAAGCCTTACAGCCTTTTCCCTAACTTTAGATTCATTGCTTCTGTCTTTAATTATTTTTAAATCTTTTTCATTCAGTTCCTGATCTTTTTTGATGCCTAGCTCCAAAAAATCTTTTTCCGACAAACCAACTTGAAATTTACCATCGACAAAAATACTATATCGATCTTTTCTTTTTTTCTGTACCTCTATCTTAGATATTTTACCCATAATATTGTTTTAAAAAATCCAAAACTAGATTAATTTTTTGGATTTTTTTATACTTCATTACCATAATTTATAAATTATGCTGCGACTTCTTCTTTTATTTTTTTTCTTATCTCTTTCTCTATCTCATCTCTTAATTTTCGATTATCTTTTAGATATTGCTTGGCCGCTTCTCTACCCTGACCTATCTTTTCCTTTCCATATTGATACCATGAACCCGATTTATCAACAATACCCATTTCGGCACCCAAGTCTACAATATCTCCTTCTTTTGATATACCTTCTTTATACATGATATCAAATTCCGCAATTTTAAAAGGAGGGGCTACCTTATTTTTAACAACTTTTATTTTTGTTCTATTACCAATAATATTTTCCTTATCTTTTATCTGACCAATTCTTCTTATATCGATCCTAACAGAAGAATAGAATTTTAAAGCATTACCGCCCGGTGTTGTTTCAGGATTACCAAACATCACACCAATTTTCATTCTAATCTGATTTATGAATATAACTATGGAGTTTGATTTTGAAATAGCACCGGCTAACTTTCTTAAAGCTTGACTCATTAATCTTGCCTGTAATCCTATAAATGAGTCACCCATATCTCCTTCAATTTCCATTCTAGGTGTAAGAGCTGCTACAGAATCAACTACGATTAAATCTACTGCATTAGACCTTACCAATGTTTCAGTGATTTCCAAAGCCTGTTCCCCTGTATCAGGCTGAGAAATTAATAAATCATTTAAGTTAATACCTATATTTTTGGCATATTCCGGATCCAAAGCATGCTCAGCATCAATAAAAGCTGCTACTCCTCCTTTTTTTTGCGCTTCAGCAACAATATGTTGGGCCAGTGTTGTTTTACCTGAACTTTCTGGGCCAAAAATTTCAATAATTCGTCCTCTTGGTATTCCACCTACCCCTAAAGCAATATCTATAGATATTGAACCAGTAGGAATGACATCTACATCTACCCTTCTGGCTTCTCCTAATTGCATAATAGAGCCTTTACCGAATCTCTTTTCGATTTGCTCAACTGCAATTTTAGCCGCTTGCAACTTTTGCTCTTTTTCTTTGTTATCCATTATTTTACCTCCCGAGGCTTCGGAATATATATTCTTTGCCGAAGCCGAGGCCCGCCAGAAACTGTAAGTGAGGGCGGGCCTGCCCGTTTATGCAAGCATAACGTTACAAACGGGCATTAATTCTTATTATTTAATACAACTTAACTTATCATGAATTATACAATCATTCAACTTTGGTATTTTGATCAAAAACTAAATCTGTTTTTACTTCTCCATCTCCTCCGATTTTACCTAAACTTTTACCATTAAAAATAACTTCCGTACTTCCAGCATTACCTGTTGTTAGTATAATTTTATCTTTTGCTTCGAAATCCCTGATTGTACCCGGAAGCATTATACCTTCAAAATCTTTATTACCGTCTTTGACTAATGAAATCCATGCCGTTCCAGAATCAATTTTTAAAGTAACTTTTACATTATTTAACAACTCTGGGGTAGCCGGCTGGTTAGGTAAAGAAACTTCTGATATTTCTGCTATAACATTAGTTATTTTTTCGGTTGTTTTACCGTTTTTATTATTTTTAGCAACTATCTTAATTACATTAACACCTTTTTGTCCAATACCAACATTAATCTTAAAATCGCCTGCTTCTGAAATATTTACCTTTTGACCATTAATATAAACGTCAGCTCCTTCATCTGTCTTACCTGTAATATCTATAAAGTTTTTTTTAATAACTGAATTATCTACCGGCGAGATAATCTGTAGTTTTGGAGAAGATGTTAATATAAAAATTTCGTAACCGATATAGCTAATAATTCCAAAGGCAAGAATAACAGCTAAAAATACCAGCATACTTTTTGGCGTTATTATAAACTTTGGAGATTTAAGTTTATTGATATTTCTTGGTTTTTTGGTCTGTTGAATATTATCAATAATACCTCTTTCTTTCTTGTAGATTTCTAATACCTTATTACCGTCTATACGTAGAATCTTTGAATAATTACTTAGAAAACCTTTTGTATAAACATCTGCGGGCAGAGAGTTATAATCGTTCTCTTCAATAGCTTTGATGTATTTTTTCTGTATTTTTGTAGATTTCTCTACATCAGCTAAACTCAACTTTAACCCTTCTCTTATTTTTTTTAGCTTCTCACCTAAGGTTTCAGAAGGTGTTACTTCGGTTGTTTTAAATTTTGGAACCACTTTTTCCTCACAAATTTTGATATTCTTCCTCGTCCGTCTCCTCAGTTTCTCCAGCATTAGAGATTAAAACATCTCTTGGCTTGCTTCCTTCTTGAGGGGCAACTATACCTTTTTCTTCTAATATATCTAACAATCTTGCGGCACGCGCATAACCGACTCTTAACCTTCGTTGAAGTAAGGAAGCAGAAGCTTTCTTTGCGGCAATAACAACCTCAACTGCTTCTCTATATAAAGAATCATCGCCCATACTCCCTAAACCTGAAATAGAAGATTCTTCGATCTTCTTTTCAAGAATTTCATTATTATATGTAGCTTCTTCCTTGCCTTTAAGAAATTCTGTAACTTTTTTTATTTCAGCATCAGATATATATACACCTTGAATTCTTTTTGGTTTTGAATTGTCAGAAGATAGATAAAGCATATCTCCTTTTCCAAGTAGTTTCTCTGCGCCAGTCATATCTAGAATAGTGCGGGAATCTACCTGTGAGGCAACTGCAAATGCAACCCTTGTCGTAATATTAGCTTTAATCAAACCAGTAATAACATCAACTGATGGTCTTTGGGTTGCAACTACAAGATGAATTCCGGTCGCCCTAGCCATTTGAGCTAATCTTACAATTGCGCCCTCAACTTCATTAGAAGCGACTGTCATCAAATCAGCTAATTCATCAATTATAACAACTATATAAGGCATTTTTTCATCTTTTAAAGAATGATTATATGATTTTATATCTCTTTTTCCGTTTTGCTGAAAAAGCCTATACCTTCTCTCCATTTCAGAAACCATCCACTTTAAAGCATTAACTGTTTTATCCACTTCTGTAACAACGGGAGTTAAAAGATGAGGAATACCATTATAAACAGACATTTCCACTCTCTTAGGATCCACCAAAAGCAGTTTAAGATCTCTTGGTGAATTCTGATAAAGCAGACTTATAAGCAATGAATTAATAGAAACACTTTTACCAGAACCTGTACTACCGGCAATCAATAGATGAGGCATATTATCCAAATTGGCATAAGAAGGAGAACCGGCAACATCTCTACCTAAAGTAATAGTTAAATTGGATTTTCTTTTTAGAAATGATTCTGCTTCCAATAAACTTTTTAATCTTACTGTAGATACTGATTTATTGGGTATTTCTATTCCTACCAATGATTTACCCGGGATAGGAGCTTCAATACGAATGGGATGGGCAGCTAAGGCTAGAGCTAAATCATTATTAAGACTTGTAATTTTGTTAAGTTTAACTCCGTCATCAGGTTTTAAAGTATACTGAGTAACAGTTGGACCAACATTAACATCAACCATTTCAACCGAAACTCCAAAATTAGATAAAGTTCTTTCTACAATTTTCACATTTTCTTTAATGTTTCCACTATCAGGAGCAGTAATAGCATCAGAAAGCAAATCCAGTGGCGGAAGTTTCCAATCTTTATCTAAAGTATCAGTATAAGAAAGTTCTATGTCTTTATTTTCCTGTAATGATACTCGAGAAAGCTTTGATTTATTAGAAATCTCCCTTACTTCTGTTTTAAAATCAGGCGGCGTGTTTACAACCACTTCCGGTTTTTTCTGATTATCTTTTATTTCAGTTAACTTATCTCTAAAACTCGAAAAAGACGTATTAAATGTTAAAAGAATAGATGAAATCAAAACCCCTAAAAATATCACTAGCGAAGCCCAAAATCCAAAAACCTGTGAAAAAAGAAGAGTTATTCCATAACCTACATAACCTCCACCAATGCCTAGCTTTAACTGTGAGATAGTAGTTTTAAAAGCAAAAAGTAAATGTATAAAAGCTGCCGATGAAATAATAAAAATAATTATTCCCAAAACTGTCGATGGCCTAATTAATATTTTTTGAGGATAAAGAAATCCTATTCCTAAAATTATAAAAATAGCTGGCAAGGAAAAAGAAGACCAGCCTATAACTATCCTTGACAGCGAATAAAGAATTGAACCTAAATTACCGGCTAAATTTAATACCGCCAGTAAAAAAACTACTCCAAATACAATAAGAGAAACGCCGGCAATTTCCCTGATAGTATCAGGGCTTACTCTTAAATCCATTTCTGACTCAGAACTTTTAGGATAAAAAAAGGACTTTCTTCTTCGCTTATTTTTCCTTTTCTTTGGTGACATATACTAATAATTATACCTCAAAATATAAATAATTAGTAGCTAACTTTAAATAATAAATGCCGATAAATTTCATATAAAAAAACCGGCTTAAAGCCGGTTTTTTTTATCTTACACCTCTATGACAACTGGTAAAACCATAGGACGTCTTTGAGTATGATGATACAAAAATTCACCCATATCTTCTCTAATTTTATTCTTAATATAAGCCCAATTAGATGGATAGGTACCGTCTTTCTTCTCAAGAGACTTCCGAACTCTATCGCGAGCACCATTTATAAGTGCCTCGGATTCACGCATATAAACAAATCCCCTAGAAATTATATCTGGACTATTTAATAAACGGCCAGTTTTCCGATCTATAGTCAAAATAACTACAAAAATACCATCCTTAGACATAACTTGCCTATCACGAAGAACAATATTGCCAACATCTCCAACGCCTAATCCATCAACCATTACATAACCAACCTGCAGTTTCTCTCTTTTCACTCTACCATGCTGTTTGCTATCGAATTCTATAATTTGACCGTTATCAACAACAAAAATATTATCTTGAGGAATACCAACACTTGCGGCAACATCACTATGCATTACGAGTTTATGTCTTTCGCCGTGAATAGGAATAATATATTTAGGTTTTACTAAATCAATCATGAGTTTTAAATCTTCCTGCCTTGCATGACCACCAGTATGAACGTCCATTAGTTTATTATATATAACTCGTGCACCTTCTCTAAATAAATTATCCATCATTGATACAATCGAACGTTCATTGCCAGGAATTGGTGAAGAAGATAGAATCACAGTATCACCTTTTCTTATCTTTACATCTTTATGTTCTCCGGAAGCCATACGCATTAAACCGGAAAGTTCCTCCCCCTGACTTCCGGTAGTAAGAATTACTACTCTATTATCTGATAGACTCTTTGTCTCAGAAATATCAACTAATACGCCCTTATTAATTTTAAGATATTCTAATTCTCTTGCAATCTGAACATTATCATTCATGCTTCTTCCAACAACTGCCACTTTTCTTCCAAACTTTTCAGCTGCATTGATAATTTGCTGAATCCTAGAAATTAGAGACGAAAAAGAAGCTATGATTAATCTTCCTTTAACACCTGCAAAAATATTATTAAGATTATTTCCAATTTCTTTTTCTGAAATTGAGTGACCAGGTTTGTCTACTGAAGTACTATCAGACATTAATACCAAAACTCCCTCACCTCCGTATTTTGCTAATTTAGAAAAATCAGTAGGTTTTTCATCAACTGGCGTATGATCAAATTTAAAATCTCCGGTATGTATAATTACGCCGACTGGTGTATGGATAGCTAACCCCATTCCATCAGGAATATTATGATTAACTCTAAAAAATTCTATTCTGAATACACCTAACTGAATAATATCCTTGTCAGGATTTACTGTATTAATCTTAATCTCTGCAGCATTACCAAATTCTTCCTGTCTCTTTTTAATCATATGAGCAGTAAGGTTACCGGTGTAAATTGGTACACTAAATTTTTTAGGTATAATATATGGAATACCGCCGGTATGATCCATGTGACCATGAGTTATAATAACACCTCTTATTTTTTCCTTATGTGCCTCAAGATAAGTAGTATCAGGTATAACATAATCGATTCCTAACATTTCTTCGTCAGGAAATTGAAAACCCATATCAACGATAATTATGTCATTACCATACTCAAAAATGGTCATGTTTTTACCGATCTCTTCAACACCTCCTAAAGGAATAATCCTTAATTTAGGTTCTTGAGATTCTTTTGGATCTTGTGTGGGCTGATGACTTTTCTGTGGCCCAATATTTTGTTTATCTGTCTTTTCCAACATTTTTCTCCTTATTATAATTTTCGTACTTTTTAAGTTTTTGAAAATCATTCATTAAAATATTTGTTAAATTGTTATTATAAATAGCTGCTGCCGGATGATATAAAGCAAGATAATCCCTACTATCTTTATTTAAAAATTTACCGTGTTCTTTTGAAATTTGCTCACTCGGGAAAAATACATTAAATGAAAATCCTCCCAGTAACACAATTATAGTTGGATTAACAATCCGAATTTGGGTCTCAAGATAAGGAAAACAAGCGCCTATCTCACCCCTTTTAGGCTTTCTGTTATCAGGCGGCCAATGTTTAATCAAATTAGTAATAAAAATATCTTTTCTATTAATATTGATTGATCCTAATAAAGAATCCAAAAACTTTCCTGCTCTGCCTACAAAAGGCCTGCCAGTCTTATTCTCTGCTTTGCCTGGACCTTCACCAATAAACAATATACTGGCCTTAGAATTACCTTCACCTGAAACATCACATTTTTTTGTTTTATAAAGATCGCATCTTTTACATTTAGATACTAAATTATTAATTTGCTGCAAAGACCTAGAATTGAGTATTTCTTTTTTTGTAATCATAAAGAGATCAAAGTAAATCAAAGAATCATTTATAGACCAAAAACGCCTGAAAATTATTTAATTATTTAGAGCTGTGTTTTCCCAAATCAAAATACTATAATATAATTTCGTTAATTTGTCAATAGATATTTAGGATTAGCCAATTTTTTGAAGATTGAGACGACCCTCTGAATCAACCTCAGTAACTACAACTTTCATTTTATCGCCAACTTTTACAACCGTCCTGATATCTTTAATAAAACCTTTGCTTAGCTTTGAAACATGCACTAAACCTTCTTGCCCAGGCAAAACCTCAACCATTGCTCCAAAATCCAGAACCCTGGTGACTTTTCCGTCAAAAACCTCACCGGCTTTAAATTCGTGAGTAAGCCTTTCAACCCAATCTACGGCTTTTTTGTTTGCTTCAGGATTATTGGAAAATATCATCACTGTTCCATCGGGTTCAATATCAATCTCCACACCCGTTTCTTCGATAATCTTATTAATAATTTTCCCTCCAGACCCGACAACGTCGCGAATCTTATCAGGATTAATAGTAACTTTACTTATTCGTGGTGCGTATTTTGATAAATCTTTACGCGGCTCTGGAATAACCTTAAGCATAATATCTAATATTTCCAATCTAGCAATTCTGGCTTTTTCTATAGCTTCTTTTAAAATTTCAAAAGTTATGCCTTTTAATTTGGTATCCATCTGTATTGCAGTAATGCCGTCTTTTGTACCTGCTACTTTAAAATCCATATCACCTGAAAAATCTTCTAAGCCTGCAATATCAGTAAGTAATTTAAAGCTTTTCTCGTCCTCAGAAGCCACAAGACCTATTGATATACCGGCAACCGGACTTTTAATAGGTATCCCGGCATCCATCAGAGAAAGAGTGCTTGCGCATGTTGCAGCCATGGAAGTTGAACCATTAGATGATAATATTTCAGATACAACTCTAATAGTATACGGAAATTCCTCTTTAGATGGTACTAAATTTATCAATGCTTTCTCTGCCAATGCGCCGTGACCAATTTCTCTTCTTCCCGCAGCCCTTAGTGGCTTTGTTTCTCCGACAGAATATGGAGGAAAATTATAATGATGCATATATCTTTTAGTGGAATCTTCTTCCATCGTATCCAATATTTGAGCATCAGCTGTTGATCCTAAAGTTGTTACTGTTAAAGATTGGGTCATTCCTCTTTTGAATATTGCTGATCCATGAGTTCTAGGAAGAACTCCTACCTCAGCCGTAATATTCCTTAACTGGTCAAGTTTTCTACCATCGGGTCTTTTATCTTCTTCTAATATAGATTTTCTTATCTCTTTATGTACTAAATCGTCAAAAAGTTTTAGAGCATGATTTTTTTTCTCTTTATCGTCTTTAAAAATTTCTTTTATCTCATCACTAATATCATTTAAGTCTTCTTTAATTTCTTTCTTCGTTCCAAAAATAGCATTATTTAATTTTTTATCCGTTAATTCCTTTACCGATTTTAATATTTCCGAATCTTCACTAGGCTTTACGGTTTCTATTTTCTTTTTGCCTATTTTCTTCACTAATTCTTCTTGTAAGCTGATAATATCTTTCGAATTTTTTAAAGCTAGGTCAAAAGCTTTTACAATCTCTTCTTCTTTTGCCTCTTTCGCTAAAGTCTCTATCATTGTTATTTTATTATCTACAACGCTTACAATAACCTCAAAATTGCTATTTTCTTGTTCATTATAAGTAGGATTTACAATAAATTGATTTTCTGCCCCAGAAATTCTAAAAGTTGCTATAGGTCCTAAAAATGGAATTTCTGAAATAGCTAAGGCCGAGGATGCGGCTATAGCTGCTACAATATCAGAATCGTTCTCGCCATCTACCGAAAGAACAGTTAAGATAACTTGAACATCATTCCTTAAATTTTTAGGGAATAAAGGCCTAATTGAACGATCTATCAATCTTCCTGTTAGTATCGCTTGATCAGTAGGCCTACCCTCCCTTTTTACAAATCTGCTGCCAGAAATCTTACCTGCGGCATATAATCTTTCCTCATATTCAACAGATAACGGAAAAAAGTCTATATCTTCCCTCGGCGAAGACGACATTATAGCGCTTGCCAATACAACAGTATCACCTATTTTAACTAATACAGAACCATCAGCCTGTTCTGCGATGATTTTTGTACTTATCTCCACATCTTTATTCCCAACTTTACCTAAAACGGAAACAAATTCCATTTTTCTCCTTCCAAAACTACGTGCTAAGAATCAAGGAAAAGTTAACGTTAAACCTAAATTTTAACATTCACTTTATCTTCAATCCCTAGCACAATTATTTTACCTTTTTAAGCCTAATTTTTCTATGATATTTTTATATTCTTTAGCTGATCTTTTTGCTAAATAATCTAAAAGTTTTCTTCTTTTACCAACCATCTTTAATAAACCTCTACGGCCAGAAAAATCTTTTTTGTGAGTTTTAAGATGCTCTGTAAGCTGGTTAATATTCTCAGTTAACTGTGCAATTTGAACACCTGTTGAACCAGTGTCCTTTTCGTGTTTCTTAAATTCTTCTTTTTTGTTGTTCTTATCTGTTTTAATCATATAATACAGGTTACCATAATTACGTGGAAATTTCAATATTATGTACGCGTCACGCACATTTGAGACTCCGGAACAGTTTTTATTAAATAATCAATGGGTGAAATATTACCCAAA
>PFOW01000057.1 GCA_002792735.1 bacterium CG_4_10_14_0_2_um_filter_33_32 | reverse complement strand
AAGAATTTAGACGTTTAAGAAGTTATTAGGAATCAGTTAATAGTTATTAGGGATAATAAAGGCGGGCGCTTTTGCGCCCGCCTTTTGTATTGGAAAAACTTTCGTATTTGAAAAATAAGAAGAGTTGTATTTTACCAAAATAATATGCGACCGCGTAAATAATTGGTAATTTTTATAAAATTTATAAAATAAAAAAAAGGACACTTTGCGCCCAAACACTTAGGTGTCCTTAGTATATATAGTTGTTTATTTTGTTTTAGTAAATTATTTAAGAGATTCTTTGCTACACATTTGCAGCTTCAAGTTCTTCAGGATTTCCGACTTCCCATTTACCACATCTTCCGCCCCAACAGGCAAGCGTTTTTTTGTTATTATTTTCTATTTGTTGAATTTTTACAATTTCACAATTGTTTTCGCATCCTTTACAATAAAAACTTCTAGTTTGATAGTTAGTATTAGCAACCGTAAACCCTCTGAAATTTGTAACATTTTCATCAACATTTTTTTGTGCAAGCAATGCAGCTCCAATGGCTCCCATCACATGATGATATTGAGGAACTATTATTTCCATTTTAAGTGATTCCTCAAAAGCTTTTTTCATACCTGCATTTGCAGCTACTCCGCCCTGGAATACTATTGGAGATAATATGTCTTTACCTTTAGCAAGATTATTTAAGTAATTTCTTACCAATGCTTGGCAAAGGCCATAGATTATATCTTCTGTTTGGTATCCCATTTGTTGTTTATGTATCATATCTGATTCGGCAAACACAGAACAACGCCCTGCAATTTGGCATGATGTTGATGAGTTAAGAGCATAGTCTCCAAATTCTTCAATTGGGATACCAAGACGGGAGGATTGATGGTCTAGAAAAGAACCGGTGCCTGCAGCGCAAACCGTATTCATTGCAAAATCCATTACAACGCCTTTTCTAAGCAAGATAATTTTGGAATCTTGGCCACCGATCTCAAGAACTGTTTTGGCTCCCGGGGCTACATGAGCAGCAGCTATTGCGTGAGCAGTTATTTCGTTTTTGATTATGTCAGCTCCAACCATAACACCGCTTAAAAATCTAGCGCTTCCAGTTGTACCAACTCCTATTATTTCAATATCTGGATGTTTTGAATTCAAATCTTTTTCTAAATCATTTAGTCCCTGCTTTACGGCATTTATTGGTTGTCCTTGTGTTCTTATGTATATGAGGCTTATTACCTCTCCTTGTTCATCTATAACGACTAGGTTAGTGCTGACAGAGCCAACATCAACCCCTAAATATCCTTTCATCTTAACACCAGCTCCCTTTTTGTAGTTTTTGTTTTTCTAGATAACTCTATCTGATCACAAAATGCTTCTAGTCTTGTTATTAAATTAGCTGAGTTTGTTGCTTGTTGGTCGTATGTAACTATTAGTACAGGAATGTTTATGCCATATTTTGGTAGATAAGGAATAATTTGGGCTGCTACTGTTTCCGGCATGCATCCCCATGGTCTGATAGCTATAATGCCGTCAAATCCTTTTTTCCAACAATGGATTATATGACCGATTGTATCTTGTCCATCACCACCACAGAAGGCAAGATAAGGTTCTGCTAGTTTGATAATTTTTTTCCTTGGGGTTCCTTCTACTATATTTTTTCTAAAAGGATCCAACCAATCAGATCCGTGGATTAATCTTTCAACATAAGCACTTTTTTTACCAGTAATCTTATCCTCTTTGGCAAAGAAATTAGTGATATCAAAATTGCTTTCTGGAGATAAAACCTCGTAGAATTCTCCGACGATACCGATTTTAGGGAGTTTATCGATTGCTTGTTTAATTTCTTCTGGGTTATTTAAGTTAATTTTAGCAGGAATATTTCTTAGTGTTCTGAATGCTTCTTTTATTACTTCTGGAATTTCGTTTATTCTAGCTTTACCAAGCTCTAGAAACAGTTCTTGTGCTTCTTTTAGAGCTCTTTCGGTTGAACCTATTTCAATCTCGAATGGTTTTATAGCTAATGATTCTTTGTAAAGCATATCTAGACCCCTTAAAGTAAAGAAACCTTGTTTTATTAACAGCCATAAAGTTTCGTTTTTCTGGTTTTTGTAAGGGTTGGGCATTTCTCCTGGGTGAAAAAATCTTCTCGTCATTTCTTTGATTTCTGCTGACCCAATGTATTTTCTATTTTTAGGATCAAGTATTGATAAGCCCTCGAAAAAGCGTTTTACTCCTGCTTCAGATGGAGGCCTTACCGGCAGCACTCTTATATTATGACCACAATTATTTAGGATAATTTGCTGTGCATCATGGTAGTTACCATATTTACATGGACCTGAGCCGCCACCTTGTAAGAAAATATTAACGTCGGGTCTATTTTCAAGTGTTTCTAGCATGTTGCCGAGCGTTACTCCAAACGGCCTGCATGAATATTCAGGACAATACCTCCTTGCTTTACTTGTGGATTTTTCCGTTGTTGGTGATGCCTCAACAAATTCTATGCCTAGCTTGTTGCAAAATACACTAACAGCAATAGATGCATATCCCAGATTGGGGCATGATACTATTAGATTTTTAGGGATGACAGGAGTTTTAGGTAATAATTTTTCTAATACCACCTCTTGTTTAGCTTCTGTTAAATTCTGCGCTAAAGTATCACTTGAAGCCTCAAGTCTTGTTATAAGGCCTGCTTCTCCAGTGTGTTCATCAATCACAAGTCTTGTAAAAAATATATCTTCTGTTTGATTAGCTATATAGTCTTGGATAGGTTCTATCAAAGCATCTTCTCCGCACAGTACGCCCGATAGGAATATTATTCCATCAACCATTTTGTTATCTAGCCAGTAAAGAAGAGTACCGAGGAATTTTCTATGAGTATTCCAGAATATATATTTACGTTCGTTATAAGCATTAGCGTATTTTTTCCATATATGATCTGGTACACTATCCGGAGTTATTACATCGATTCCCCAAACCTTTTCTTTTTTGTTGTTCCCGAGTTTTTTATATTGAGTAAAACTTTCAAGTTTTTTAATCAGGTCAAGATTTAGATAATTATCATGGATAAGATAAGGATGACCAATAATCCCAAAAGTTATGTTTTTTGGGTCTTTTTTAATCTGTTTTTGCGCCGTTTCTATCCAATAATTATCCTGTTTTTTCTGGGCTTCTATAACTTTTAATAAAGAATTTATTTTCGAGAAACCTAATTCAGTGCCAAGCTGTATACCCATTATCTGTAATGATGTAAGTCCAGACCTTTTTATCTTAGCGATAGAAGCGGCTAGATCAGGGTTAATCACTCTTTTTATTGCTTTTACAAAGCCTATATCAGGATTACAGTTTGCAATTGGGTGTAATATTTTTTCTGGATCGAATATATTATTACATTCCATAGTAATTTTAATCATATCGTAAAGACCTAACCATTTTGGGCAAGTCCATGTTCTATCAAGCACAGAAATAATTTCAGGTATTAGTAGTTTATCAATATTTGACGCTAAAGATATGGCTTGGCCCATTGCTATCTTGATGGCTACACATTGTTCATTTTCAGCATATTTTGTACCTATTTTTATAACGTCTTTATTCGTTTTGCCTAAAACAGGTTCGTGTCCGAATTCTTTAATTAGAGTAGTTAAAAAAGGCCAGTATTCTTCATGAATACCCAGCAATCCTATTTTCACTAGTAATCTCTCCTTTATTTATTTTTCAAAGGGCATTTTGTCATATTATTTGATTTAGAAGCTTCTGTCAATCAATGGTTTGCTTGTTGATCATACGATAAAAGTATCATTTTTGGAATTCTTTTAATAAGTAGTATATTGTTAAAAAATCAATTGCTATCTGATATAATAAAAATAATAAACTAGGAGCATGATGATTAATCAAAAACTGCTTGATTATATTCAAAGGCAGGCAGAAAAAGGTAAGGATAAAAATTATATAAAAAGTTCTTTGTTGTCTGTTGGTTGGCAGGAAAGTGATATTGAAGAAAGTTTTCGTGTAATTAATGACAATCAAAAACAGGCAACAAAAGAGCCGCCTCCTGTCCCTTTGTCTGTGCAGGTCCAAGAAAATCATATGATTACCAACAGTCTGGAGCTCAGCCTCAAGTACAGCCTTCTATACAACAAAATGCACCTGTTTTAGCAGGTACTTTTGATCTTATCGGTCAAACCTAGGCAGTTTATAGGACTAAGTTAAAATATTATGTCAATGTGCTTTTTGGACCTTATTTAATTTTATTTATTCTAGGTTTGATACCAACTTTGTTTTTAGGCAGTATGGTCAGTGATCCAATGCCAGCTTTAGTTTTGATGATAATATCCGGTATAGCTTCAGTTCTGATTTCATTTTTTATTCAGGTGGCGCTTCTTTATGCTGTTGTTGACAGAGAGCATATTAGCGCTGGCGAGATATATAAAATAGCGCTAGCCAGGATGTTTTCTTATTCATGGGTTGTTTTTTTTGTTGGATTAGTAACTTTTGGCGGATCTTTTTTCTTAATTGCGCCAGGAGTAATATTTTCTATTTGGTTTTCTTTTTCAGTTTTTGTTTTTGCTGAAGAAGATAAAAGGGGCATGAATGCTCTTTTAAAAAGTAAAGAATATACAAAGGGTTTATGGGGAAGTATACTATGGCGGTATATAGCTTTTGCTTTAGTTATAATTGGTCCGCTTTTTATATTCTTTGCTATTTTTGGCATAATAATGGCTGTAACATCGGCGATGATGGGTTCAACTGGTCAGATTGCTTATCAATTTATTAGTTCGGGTTTTCAAATAGCAATTCAAATATTAATGGCGCCTTTTGTTCTAACTTATTTTTATATGTTGTTTATGAATGTTAAGGAATTAAAAGGGAATCAGGTTGCTGAAGATCCTCAAGGAAAGAAATGGCCATATATTATCATTGGAGTAGTGGGCACAATTATTGGAATTGCTCTTATGGTTGCCCTACCTGTACTGTTAATTTTCTGATTATTGGGCTCTGCTAAGGAAAAAGCTCATGTTGCTGAGGCTCAGGCAAAAGTTAGAGAAGTTAATACTATGGTTCAAATGTATATTGATGATAATAATGGTACTGAGCCAAAATCCTTAAAATTCGGAGAATATTGGGTAAACTATGGTAAATTACCCGCTTCTAGCGGAACTAATCACATAACCTATTCTTATAGTGATGGTATACCTGGAGATGGTAATTATACAATTATCGGAAAATACGACGGACCTGGTACTGCTCAAGATGAAACGTATATATGTGATAGCCAAGAAGGATGTTATTAGTACTAATGTTTAAATATTGGTATTTTCTGAATAAGTTACGAAACATTTGAGACTCCTGCAAATAACTAAGGAGTTTCCAATATGCATATCA
>PFOW01000056.1 GCA_002792735.1 bacterium CG_4_10_14_0_2_um_filter_33_32 | reverse complement strand
GAATACACCAATCTTTGGGTAATATTTCACCCATTGATTATTTAATAAAAACTGTTCCGGAGTCTCAAATGTGCGTGACGCGTACACCCGCTTGACTTATAAGCTAATTTTTGGTAAAATATGAAACACTAAATTTACTTTTGAGAAGAAATCCGATTAAGAAGAGGTCATTTTGAGAGTTATAAAAAGAAATATATTCTTTAAGATTATCCTAGGTGTCTGGTTTGTTTTAACCGGTTTTTTAATATACGTTAATTTTCCTTTGATATCTGCTAATTTAAATTATTATTTTGGTAAGGATCAGCAAAGCGGACAAAAAGTTACACAGAACAAGAATAACGGTACGCAAAGTAATAATAAAAAAGATAACAATCAATCTAAAGTAGAGCCATCTAAAGTTTTAGAGAATAAGATAATTATTCCTAAGATTAATGTTGATGCTCCTCTTGCAGAAGCGGCCAGTAACAAAGAACAGGATATGCTTCTAGCATTACAGGGCGGAGTAGTTTTTTATCCTACTAATTCTAGGCCAGGGGAAAAAGGCAATGTTTTTGTGGTGGGGCATAGCTCAAATTATCGATGGGCGAAGGGTGATTATAATTATGTTTTTTCTATTTTAAATAAGATTAGTGAAAGTGATCTAATAACTATTTATTATAACGGTACTAAATATGTTTATAAAGTTTTTGAAGTTATTGTAGTTTCACCCAAAGAAGTAAGTGTTTTAAATCAAACCAAAGATTCTATAATTTCGGTTATGACCTGTGATCCTCCTGGTACTGCATGGAAGAGGCGAATAGTAAAAGGTATCCAGATTGAACCGGACCCAAACAAAAATAAAGATATTAATAGTAATACAACTAAAAGTAATGGTCAGTTAGTCGGCAATTAATCTACTCTACAAGCTTCATAACTTTAATATTTTTAAATTTATCTTTTTGTTCTATGAATATTAAGGATTTTCCAAGCTTGGTAGCCGTAAATTTATCAGGGCCAGCTGAATCAGTAAGAGTTATTGGATTATCGCCATCAATCTCGATAAAGTTTATCTCTTTATCGGTTCTGAATAATATGTGTTTATAATCATAGAACCATATCATGTCGTTTATTATTCCTGATAGCCGCGTAGTGATTCTGTTTTTTGGTTCGTCCGGATTATCAGATTCAAAAGTATAAACATTTATTTCTTTATCTGTTCTGTATACGATTTGCTTATCGTCTTTTGTCCAAATCACATCTTTTATGTTAGAGCTTATTTTTTGTTTTTCACCCTTCTCCAGATTAAAGAGATTATTATCTGAACTTATTGTATATGCGAATCTTTCTTTTTCTCCAGGGAAGAGGTGGATATTTTTGTCTTTTTCTGTAGTCAATTTATCCTTTACTCTGAAATCAAAATCAGACTGCCATATTTCTTGTTCATTAGAATTATTTTTAATAAAAAAAACATGATTTTGGTTTTGATTAAAATCTAGTATCTTTTCTTCTTTTGCAGTACGGCTGTTTTGAGATACAGTATATAGATTTAAATCAGATAGAATAAAAACTGAATTATCAGAATTAGCGATAAACTCTATTTTTGATATATTATTAGGAAATTCTAAATCGTATACTTTTTCGTCAATTATAAGCTTATATTTTTTATCATTACCGTTACTTATTTTAAGTAGCAGATTTTTGCTGTTATAGCTCCATTCTTGTATTTCTACGTTTTCATTCGCCTGTTCTGATGTATAAATTTTCTTTTGTTCATTATTCTTCAGGCTAGCTGACCAGACATTATTTTTTAAATCCACGAATGCCGTTTTAGTATAATCCGGAGAAATCGCATAATTTTTAATCCCATCTGTTGTTATGGAATTTGTGCTTCTATTTTTTGGGATTAAGAATATATATTCCAACCATGTTACGATACTTGATTTTATGCTAAATTGTTTCTCCCATGTTATATAACCTTCTTTCTCAACTCTGAGGACGTGATCCCCTGGATATACTGATATATTTAAGGGAGCCTTATTTTTTTTAAATTTATCATCAAGATATATATCGACATTTTTGGGAACGCTTCTGATTAGAACCATCCCTAATTTTTTAAATGAACGAGATTTACTATCAAAAAAATATCCTTGACTAGAGAGGATAATAAAGAAAGCAATAATAGTAAATACCACAAAAGATATTATGTAGAGAATTAATCTTTTTTTGACAATCATATATAGATTATATAATACAACTTAATATAAATGAATTCTTATGACTCTATATTCAAAGCAACCCCCGTTAGAGGCCTCTGACAATTTTAGGAAAATTTATTTTATAATTAATGAAAAAAGAAAAATGTTTGTAACTGGGTAAGCGGTGCCATCATTTACAAAGAGCGGATTTTTAACGGGGTAAATAAGGGTTGAAAATGATAAGCTAAAAGCTTAAAATACCAATACTTGTAAGAAGAAGGAAAAATGGAAAAGTTTAAGATTATCGGGGGCACACATCTAAGAGGAAAGGTAACCGTATCAGGATCAAAAAATGCTGTCTTGCCGATTATTGCAGCAACAATAATACACCCAGCTGTTTACAAACTTTCAAATGTACCAGAAATAGATGACGTTAAGATTATGCTTAAGATTATGCGTAAAATGGGTGCAGAAATAAAAAAAGTGAGAAAGAATGTTTTTGAAATTAATACCAAAAAAATATCAAGTTATGAGCCGGACTATAAGCTAGTAAGAAATATAAGAGCCTCTGTTTTATTTATAGGGCCATTATTAGCAAGGTTTGGTAAAGTAAAGATTGCCCAACCAGGGGGTTGTTTTATCGGTTCAAGGCCATTAACAACACACTTTACGGCTTTTGAAAAATTAGGTGTGTCAATTGAAGAAGAAGGCGGTTACTATATTCTTAGTGCAAAAAGAATGAAGACAAATAAGAAGGTCGTGTTAGGCGAAATCAGTGTGACCGCAACTGAAAATATTTTGATGGCTGCCTCAAAAATAAATTTTACCAAAATACGCTTAGCTGCTTCTGAGCCCCATGTTGAGGATTTATGTAATTTTTTAATTAAAATAGGTGTTACGATTGAGGGAATTAACACTCATAATCTTAAAGTTTATGGGAATAGAAATTTTAAATCATATATTGAGCATAGAATCATTCCAGACCAAATTGAAGCCGGCACTTTAGCTATTGCAGCAGCAGTTAGTAGGGGCAATGTTGAAATAAACGATTTTATAAGCGATCATAACGATATTCTTTTAAATAAATTTGAAGAAATTGGGATTAATTTTGAAGCCAGGGATAAAAAATTATTCATAAAACCATCCACGGTTTTAAAGGCAGTTAATATCAGAACTGATATATATCCCGGTTTCCCGACAGATTTACAAGCGCCTATGGTCGTTCTTTTAACTCAAGCAGAAGGTACGTCTGAAATTAATGAAACTATGTTTGAAAGCCGCTTTGGGTATATGCAAGAACTCAAGAAAATGGGTGCAGACGTTGTTATATCTGGCGTACATCACGCTCTGGTTACAGGGTCTGTGCCTTTATACGGTACAAAAATATCATCGTTTGATCTCAGGGCTGGCGCAACCTTGATTATTGCTTCACTCATAGCGGAAGGAGAGAGTGAAATTGATAATATTCACCTTATTGATAGGGGATATGAGAATATTGAGAAGAAGCTTAATAGTTTGGGTGCTAAAATTGAAAGAGTCATACATTAAAGAATGCTAAAACGTAATTTTAAATTTGTGTTATAATATTCTATTGGAGAAAATATGTTAAGTAGAAGAATTGGAATAGATCTAGGTACAGCAAATGTACTAGTTAGTGTGGGGAAAAGAGGCATCATAATAAATGAGCCTTCTGTTGTTGCTGTATCCACAATCGATAATAAAGTAATGGCAGTTGGTGTTGAGGCTAAGGAAATGCTTGGGAAAACTCCAGACACAATAGTTGCTTCTAGGCCGTTAAAGGACGGGGTTATAGCTGACTATAGAATTACTGAAGCGATGATTAGGTATTTTATTAATAAGACAGCTGGAAGTTTTAGACTATTTAGACCGGAAGTAATGATTTCAGTTCCTGCAGGCGTTACTTCTACAGAAAGAAGGGCGGTTGTTGACGCAACAATGCAGGCAGGTGCTAAAGCTACGTATATTATAAAAGAACCACTCGCAGCGGCTATTGGAGCAGATATACCAATCGCCAATCCGGCAGGCAACATGATTATAGATATTGGCGGAGGTACATCTGAAGTGGCCGTTATATCTTTGGGTGGTATAGTAACCGCAAATTCAGTGAGAGTTGGCGGGAATAAAATAGATGCTGCAATAAGAGAATTCATTCGGAGAAAGTATGGTTTAGCTATAGGTGATAGGACTGCTGAGGAAATTAAAATAAAAATTGGAAGTGCTTTGTCTTTAGAAAATGCGCCCACAATGGAAATTAGAGGTCGTGATATTATTGCGGGTTTGCCGAGGATTATTACAATTAATGGTAATGAAATTACAGAAGCTATAAAAGATGAATTGGATCAAATCATAGCCGCAGTTAAAGCTGTTTTAGTTAAGACACCGCCAGAACTTTCATCTGATGTTATAGATCAGGGTATGGTTCTAAGCGGAGGTGGGGCGTTATTAAATAATCTTGATAAGCTTCTTACAAAAGCAACTGGAGTTCCTTGTTACGTCGCTGATAATCCTTTATTTTGCGTTGCCAAAGGAACTTATATTGCTTTAGAAAATTTAGATGACTACAAAAGAAGTTTGGGCGAATCTTAAGGATAGTGATAAGCTTTTATATAATTTTATAACGGCATTCATATTCGTAATATCATACGCTTTATTAGTAGGATATTTTTTTAACAAATCCTATATTTTATTTTTTTTATTTTTCTCTATATTTTTTTATTTTTCTTTTTTAATTTTTAAAAATCCCAAAATTGGGATTATTGCTCTTATCATATTTCTTCCTTTGCATGCTTTTTATTTTAGCTATTTTTTTTCTATTTTCAGTTTGAATGTTCAATCATCGTTTTTCTTAGCTTTATGGAAAGAGGTGATTTTTTTAATATTAGTTTGTGCTTTAACATTTAAATTTTTTAGAAAAGAAATTAAAAAACCTAAGTTAATTTTTGCAGATAAATTAATTATCGGTTTATTTATTCTTTCGCTTATTATTTCCTGTAGATCAAATTTGTCTGAGATAATTTGGGGGATTAGATATCAATTTGAGTTTTTTGCTTTTTACTTTGCGGTAAGGTTTTTAAATATTTTTTCAAACACCAAGGACTTGGTGATGAGATCTTTCATATTTATAGGAGTCTTTGTATCATCTTTTGGTTTATTCCAAGCAATTTTATTACCAAAAGATTTTTTAACTAGTTTTGGTTTTAGAAATTATAATGATGGTTGGGTTGCAGGTTTGCCTCCGCTTGCTTATCATCCTGTTTCTCCGCCAAAAATGGATTTAATAAGAATTATTGGAACTTTCTCTGATCCTAATACATTCGGTGCTTATCTGATTATTTTTATTATTTTTCTTGTATCTCTGCTTCTTGTTTATAAGAGGTACAGAGGTTTGATATATTTAGCTTTCTTTCCTTCATTGATATCCCTAATCTATACTTTTTCCAGAAGTGCTTGGATATCATTGGCAGTTGGAATATTAACTTTATTGTTTATTGTTATTCCTAAGAAAATAAGGCTAAAGGCCACTGGAATTTTAATGTTTTTAGTGATTGTCATTGTTTTATTGTTTCCGTCGTTTTTAAAATCAACTTTTTTGACTGATATTATTTTACACGGCGAATATTCACAGACAATATATGGGTCAACCGCTTCTCATTTTGATTCTCTTAAAAGCGGATTAAATTATGTAATAGATAATCCTCTAGGTATGGGGCTGGGAAAGGCTGGTCCGGCATCACAAAGATTTGGGGCCGGAATTATTAGCGAAAATTGGTATTTACAAATAGGGGAAGAGGTTGGTATTTTAGGTATAATATTGTTTATAGGTATTATTCTAAACTTCTTATGGCATTTTTGGCGGTATTTCAGATCTGCAAAAGATTTAAGCATAAAATATTTAAATTTATTCTTATTTGTTTCCTTGATTGCTTTATCTTTTTCTAATTTATTTTTACATACTTGGGCGAGTACTGCGGTATCTTTTACTTTCTGGATATTTACAGGTTTATTAATTTCTTGGGGACAGAATGAAAATAGTAATAGTGCATGATTTTTTAAATTCGTTTGGTGGCGCAGAAAGAGTAACATCTGAAATTTCAGATATATTTAAAGATGCCCCAATTTATACTCTTTTTGCCAACAGTAAAATAACTGATAAATTTTTTAAAGATAAAAAAATAATTACTTCAAGCCTTCAGAAAAAAGCAGAAGCGTTAGGATTTAGACATAAGTATCTTTTACCTTTTATGCCAAGGGCAGTCGAAGAATTTAATCTTTATGATTTTGATATTGTTATTTCTTCATCTTCGGCTTGGGGAAAAGGAGTCATCACAAAACCCGAAACCATCCATATATCTTATTGCCACACTCCTACAAGATTTCTTTGGGTTGATCGGGGTGATTATATAAAGCAGCAAAACCTAGGTTTTATAAAAAATTATTTTGTGAGTAAAATTCTAGATAAAATAAAGATATGGGATAGATTGGCTGCAGATAGAGTTGATTATTGGATAGCAAATTCTTTGGTTACCCAAGATAGGATTAAAAAATATTACAGGAAAGAATCTGTTATAATTTATCCCCCAGTAGATACCGATAAATTTTATATCTCAAATCATAAAAAAGACTTTTTTCTTATAGTTTCAAGGCTATCTCCTTATAAAAATATCAGTTTAGCGGTTGATGTTTTTAATGAACTTGGCTTAGAGCTGGTTGTTATCGGTGAAGGTCCTCAAAAGCAAGAACTAATTGCAAAAGCAAAAGATAATATTAAAATTTTAGGTTTTAAAAGTGATGAAGAAGTTATTAAATATTATCAGGAATGCAGGGCTTTTGTTTTCCCAACATTTAATGAGGATTTTGGTTTAACACCAGTAGAAGCTATGGCATGCGGTAAGCCTGTTATTGCTGCTGGGAAGGGTGGCACAAGAGAAACGATAGTTGAAGATAAAACGGGAATATTTTTTGAAGAACCGACAAAAGAATCGCTAAAAAAGGCAATTAATAAATTTCTTGAAGATGAAAACAGATACAACCAGAACGATATAAGAGAACACGCACTTAAATTCAGTAAGAATGAATTTGATCAAAGAATAAAAGATTTTGTGAAAGATAAATATAATAGTTTAGTTATTTAAGGAAAAGATAATGGAAGAAAAAGTTGATATATTAGGAACTAATATAAATAAAATAAGCCAAAAAGACCTTATAGAAAAAATTTCCGTTATTTTGGATGAAAACAAAAAAAAATTTATTGTTACTGCCAATCCCGAAGGAGTCATAATAGGCGCTAAAGATAAAGATTTTAGGGATATAGTTAACGGTGCTGATTTTGTAACTGCTGATGGTATAGGAATTTTATGGGCAGCAACCTTTTTAAATTATAAGACGGCAAAAAACTTTATTAAATATTTAGAAATACCTTTTTTAGCGTTAGTTTCTTTATTTTTTTTGGTTATTAGGCCTTCATCTGTAAAAAAAATTATTCCTGAAAGAGTTGCTGGTTCTGATCTATTTTGGGAAATGATAAAACTTGCCAAAGAAAATAGCAAATCAATTTTTCTTTTAGGGGGGCAAGAAGGAATAGCAGAAGAAGCAAGTAAAGTAATAAAGGAAAAGTATCCTCAAATTAATATTGCTGGTTTTTATGCAGGCTTCCCAAAAGAGATTGGGATTGTTGAGAGAATAAATAATAATAATACTAATATACTTTTTGTTGCTTGGGGACAGCCAAAACAGGAAAAATGGATCAAGGAGAACTTAAAAGATTTAAATATTAACTTAGCTATTGGTGTTGGTGGTACATTTGATTTTGTTGTTGGTAAAGTAAGAAGATCTCCAATAATTTTACAAAAGATGGGTTTGGAATGGTTGTGGAGATTAATTAAGGAACCCAAAAGAATAAAGCGCATATTTATCGCCGTACCAAAATTTATATATACTGTGATAAACTATAAACTAAAGCATTAAAGGAATATGAATGGAAGTTAGAACAAGAATAGCGCCATCTCCTACAGGGAAACTTCATATAGGAACAGCCAGAACAGCTCTGTTCAATTTATTATTTGCGCGAAAAAACAAAGGAAAATTTTTTCTGCGTTTTGAAGATACTGACATTAAGCGCTCCACGATAGATTCTGAAACAGAAATTATTAATGGATTTAAGTGGCTTGGACTTGAATGGGACGGTGATATCGTAAGACAAATGGATCGACTTGATATTTATAAACAAAAAGCCGAGGAACTTATATCTAAAAAATTGGCATATGAAAAAGACGGTGCTATTTGGCTTGATGCAAAAAAATCAATTGAATATCTAAAAATGGACTATAAGTTATCAGTTGCCAGCAAAGATAATAAGGAAATAAAAAGCTATTTTGTTAAATTTGATAATGAGGATTTGCTAGCCGGTAAAATATCTGGGAATGTTGAGGATCTTGTTATTTTACGTTCGAATGGAATACCGACATATCATTTTGCAGTAGTTATAGATGATGAGGAAATGCATATAACCCATGTAATAAGAGGTACCGATCATTTTTCTAATACTCCTAAGCATATCGTATTACAAAAAATTTTCGGATTTAATGTGCCTGTTTATTTGCACTTACCATTAACACTAAATCCTGAAAGAGGCACAGGCAAGTTATCCAAAAGATCGGGTAGCACTTCAATAGAAGATTTTAAAAAAGAAGGTTATTTGCCGGAAGCATTGATTAATTTTATGGTTTTATTGGGTTGGCATCCCGGTAAGAGCGAACAAGAAATTTTTACCCTTCAGCAGCTTATTTCTGAGTTTTCTGTAGGTCATATGAGTAAGAGTAATGCGGTTTTTGATATAAACAAATTAGATAATATAAACGGCATATATATTAGAAATATAAATAACAAAGGATTAATTAAAAGATTAAAAGATATTATTAAGCTTCCAAGCGTTCCAGAAGATTATATCGAAAAAGTCTTAACTGTTGTTAAGGATAGGATAAAAAAACTTGTAGATTTTAATGAACTTTCTCTATATTTTTTTAAAGAGCCGGCATACGATCCAAAGATTTTAATTTTCAGGAAAAGTGATAAGGATAAAACCCTGGAAGGTTTGAATGGTGCATTATTATTACTGGAGAATCAAAAGGAGTGGCCAGAAACAGTGCAGGGTTTTGAGGCATTATTGAAGAAAGTGATGGAAGAGAAAAATTTATCGTTTGGTGATGTTTTTTGGCCAATTAGAGTTGCATTATCCGGGAGAGAAGCAAGCCCATCTCCAACAGAACTGCTCTGGGTTTTAGGCAAAGAAGAATCTTTAAAAAGAATCAAAGAAGCGATACAATTACTTACGTAACTTTTATTCGGGGGTCGTCTAGCGGTAGGACAACGGGTTCTGGTCCCGTTAACCGGGGTTCGAATCCCTGCCCCCGAACCAATAGGTTTAATTAGTTTTTATAAAAATATATGTTAAAAGAAACGAAAAATTTCCCAAAACTTAAAAAAGGATGGAAAAAGGGTAAGGGAGATGTAATCTACGAAGACCCTTTGTATGGAAGAATCCAGGCAGTTATACATTGCAAAGATGATGGTCTTGCTAATTATGATTCAATTATTTTTGTAGAACCAACAGGTAGCGGAATTATCATTTTGGTAGATAAAAATATAAGCGAGATTTATCTTCATGTTGAAAAAAGGCCGGTTGTTATGGGTGATAACAAATTTGATATCAAGGCCGGTAATTTAAACGTTAAATTATCAAAGTTGGGGAAGGATAGCATTGAGGTGCCGCGAGGGTTTATTGATAAGCATGATAAAAATTCGCTATCCGGTGCTGTTAGGGAAGCAGAAGAAGAAACAGGTTTTAAGATTTTTAAAAAAGATATTAGAAAAATAGGTGAAATAAATTCAAATACTAGTTATTTTATTTCAAATCTTACAGTTTATATCGCTAAAGTTAGAGATAAGGCTACTTTTAAAAAATTGAGCGATGAAGAGAGCAATAAGATATCTAATGGCAGGTGGTATAGCATAAAAGAAGTTAAGGGTATGATAAGAAAAAATAAAATATTCTGCGCTCTTACTTTAGCCGCTCTAAGTATGGCTTTTTGTAATCTTAAAACGCAAAAATGAATATAAATTGTCGAAAGTAGTTTATTAAAGTTATTTTTTATTTCATGGTTTCTTGCAGCTTTAGTGTTTAACTTATATATTATTGCGCAAAAATAATTTTTATGATAAACTATGTTGATATTTTTGTTATTTGACATTAGTGTTATCCATAGGGGAGAGATGGAAGTGCAGAATCTATTAGATAGTGTATTAGAAGAAAGGCTCTGTAGTATCCTTGATAAATGCGGAGTTGAGATTAATGGTAACAATGATTACGATATATGGGTTTTAGATAATAATTTTTACAGAAAAGTTTTGTTTTCAGGAACTTTAGGATTAGGCGAGGCTTATATGGCCGGTTTATGGGAATGTGAGAGGATTGATAAATTTGTTTCACTTGTTTTATCGGCTGATATAGACAAAGAAATAAGGATAAATCCTTCGGCTTTTATACTGTCGATAATGCCGTGGTTTTTAAATCTCCAATCTGTAAAGAGAGCTTTTAATATTGGTAAAGCGCATTATGATTTTAGCAATGAATTTTTCTCTCAGATGCTTGATAAGCGCATGATATATTCTTGCGGTTTTTGGCACGGAGCAGAAAATTTAGATGAGGCTCAAGAGAATAAATTAGATTTAATATGCCGTAAAATTTATTTAGAGCCTGGAATGAAGATTCTGGATATTGGATGTGGTTGGGGAGGTTTTGCGAAGTTTGCAGCTGAAAAGTATGGTGCAAACGTTGTTGGTATAACTGTGTCTAAAGAGCAAGCCGAATTTGCTAAAATAAATTGCCACGGTCTGCCAGTTGAAATTAGGCTTCAGGATTATCGTAGTTTAGATTATGAGAAGTTTGATAGGATTGTATCTATAGGAATGTTTGAACATGTTGGTCCGAGAAATTATCAAGCCTATATGAAAGCAGTGCACTCTTGTCTTACAGACAATGGCCTTTTTTTACTCCATACTATAGGTGGAAACAAATCCGTTTTTAGCGTTGATCCTTGGATTAACAAATATATTTTTCCCGGAGGAGTTCTTCCTTCCATAAAACAAATAGGTGAATCAATAGAGAAATTTTTTGTTATGGAAGATTGGCATAATTTCGGAACCGATTATGATAAGACGCTAATGGAATGGTATGAAAATTTTGAAAAGACGTGGTCTGATATTAGAAATCAATATGATGAAAAGTTCTACAGGATGTGGAAATATTATTTATTAGTTTGTGCTGGTGCTTTTAGGGCGCGCAATATTCAACTTTGGCAAATTATTCTGTCAAAAAAAATATTCGGAGAATACAAGTCAATTCATTATTAATAAACACTTATCAAAGAGCATTAGCTCTTTTTTTATAATAAAAATCTCACATCACGTTGTAGTAAAAGTTGTTTATATTTATTTTGGGGCTATTAAGGCTTAAGCTTTTTATCAGTTATATAGAATAGATTATTTAGAAAAATATAATAAAGAGAAAAATATGTTAAATAATAAAGATTTTAGGAGTGAAGTTAAAAAGAAAAACTCAAAAATAGATTCAGAAACGCTAAAATATAAATTAGGGGTTATAATATTATTATGAGAATTTTAGTAGTAGAGGACGAACATAAAATAGCCAATGCTATAAAAAAGGGACTTGAGCAGGAATATTTTGCTGTTGACGTGGCTTATAATGGTGATAATGGCTTAGATTGTGCCTTAGCTGATGATTACGATTTGGTAATATTAGATCGCATGATTCCGGGGGAAAGCGATGGAATTAAAATCTTAAAAGAGATGCGAGCTAATAATATACATACCCCTGTTATTTTCGTAACAGCTAAAGATGCTATAAATGATCGTGTTAATGGCCTAAATTCTGGAGCCGATGATTATCTTATAAAGCCTTTTGCATTCGAAGAATTATTGGCAAGAGTCAGAGCACTTCTTAGAAGACCGCAAGATAATTTGGATCCGATATTGAAATATAAGAGTCTAACGCTAGACCCCCAAAATTTTATTGTTAAAAGAAAAGGTAAAGTTATTGAACTTACCACAAAAGAATTCGCCCTCTTAGAATATATAATGAGAAACCAAGGTAGAATTCTTACGAAGGAAAATATTATTTCTCATATTTGGGATTTTGACGCAGATATTCTCCCCAACACAGTTGAGGTGTATATTGGTTATTTAAGAAACAAAATAGATATTCCAAAAGAGCATTCTCTGATAAAAACAAAGAGAGGTTTTGGTTATGTTTTTGGAGAAGAAAAATAATGTTTCATAAGGCCGTTTTAAAAATGACTTTTATTTATTTAACTATCATTATGTTTATTAGTTTATTTTTTAGTTTGAATCTTTATCATATTTCAACTCAAGAGATTGATCGGGGGCTTAGAAGACAGCAATTAATGTTTGAGGGGATTGATAGAGATAATGGATTTATTGGCGCCCCTGAGATACTAAGACAAAGAGATTTTGCGTTTGCCGAAGGTAAAGAGCGCGTATTAAGTCAGCTTATTTATACAAATCTTTTTATCTTAATATTAGTTAAAACCCATTGAAGAATCTCATGAAGTCCAAAGTCGTTTTACTGCTGATGCCTCACACGAGCTTCGTTCGCCACTCTCTGCATTAAAGTCGGAAATCGAAGTAACTCTTAGAGATCCTAATGTATCCAAAGAAGACATGACAAATGTGCTGAGAAGCAATTTAGAAGAAGTTAATAGGTTAGAGTCTTTAACATCTGGGCTTCTGGAGCTTGCCCGCGACGATAATTCTATCCAATGTCAAGAAAAGGTTTCTGTATCAGAATTTATAAATACTGGTATCAAATCTGTTAAGAAAGAAGCTGAAAATAAAGGAATCAAAATTGAGAAAGAAATTCCCGCTGATTATTCTATTTTAGGAAACAAGGAAAAATTGATTGAGGTTATAACAATCTTATTTGAGAATAGTATTAAGTATAGTGATTTTGACAAAGACATTAAAATTATCGCTAAAGAAAAAGGTAATTCTATCGAGATATCCATTCAAGATAGAGGCTACGGTATTCAAGAAAATGACTTACCTCATATTTTTAATAGGTTTTACCGCACCGAATCTTCAAGATCAAAGAATAAAGTTAATGGTTACGGTCTTGGATTATCTATTGCAAAGAAAATTATTGATATGCATCACGGTAATATCGAGGTGCATAGCATATTTGGTCAGGGCTCAATTTTTACCATTAAATTATCAAAAACAGTACCTTAAGCTTTCTCTCAGTTTTTTTTAATTTAATATAAGTAATTAAAAAGGAAAAGCATGGGAATAATTAAGAGAGGTTTAAAGAACGCATTTCGTAATTCGATAAGGACTTTTTTGATAGTCGTTATCTTGGGATTAAGTATCGGTCTAGTATTGATAATGTTAGTAGCCAGGCAAGCAGTGCAGGCAAAAATTGAATCAGTAAAAAGTTCGATCGGTAATACTGTATCAGTATCACCAGCAGGCATGAGAGGTTTTGAGGGAGGCGGGGAGCCACTTACAGAGGATAAAATAGGAAAATTACAGAAACTAGAGCATGTAACTTCGGTTACCAAAATATTAAATGACCGTCTTACAACAGAGAACTCAAATCTAGTAACTTCAATTGATGCCGGTTCTCTTGGAAGAAGATTTTCTGAAAATAGCGGCCAAAGATTTGCTTCTCCTTTTGGTGAAAATAGATCAGGATCAGGCAGTCAGGGGATCAGAACATTTACACCTCCTATTACATTGGTTGGAACAACACAGCCAACAAATTTGTCCTCCAGTATTGGCGGTGGCACTTTTAAGCTTATTGACGGAGAAGTTTTTGGGTCAAGTAGCAGTGATAATGTTGCATTAATCGGATCATCACTTGCTTCTAAGAATAATCTAAAGGTGGGTTTAACTTTTACTGCCTACTCTACGACAATAAAAGTTATTGGAATCTTTGATGCCGGAAATAATTTCTCTAATAATCAAGTGATTATGCCTATTGCCATAGTTCAAAAATTAACAAACCAAACTAGCAGTATTTCAGCGGTTAATGTGATTGTGGATTCAATTTCAAATATTGATTCTGTTACAACGGCTATTAATAATGAGCTCAAAGACAAAGCAGATGTTACTAATAGTGCAGATCAAGCGAAGGAAACATTAACACCCTTAGAAAATATTAAAAATATCTCCACAGTAAGTTTAATTGGTTCATTAATTGTCTGTGCTTTTATTATTCTTTTAACAATGATGATGATTGTACGAGAACGAAGGAGAGAGATCGGGGTTTTAAAGGCTATTGGAGCTACAAATATTAGAGTGATGGGCCAATTTATTGTTGAATCTTTAACTTTAACTTTATTAGGAATGGTTATTGGTATCGGAATAGGTTTTTTTGCAAGCAATTCCGTGACTCAGCTTTTGGTTAGAAATAGTGTAAGTTCTAATCAGACCCCAGGCATTAGAGGTGGCGGAATGATGAGAATGTTTGGACAAGGTATAAATAGCATTCGTGATGTACAGGCTAGTATTGGCTGGGATATTATTCTGTATGGTTTTGGTGCGGCTATAATTATTGCAATTTTGGGTAGTGCGATTCCTGCTTGGTTTATTTCTAAGGTAAGACCGGCAGAAGTAATGAGATCGGAATAATAAATAAAGAAAATACCCCACACTTAAAATTTTAAGTGTGGGGTCTCGGGAGGAAATATGCTAGAAGTGTCTAATATAACAAAAGAATTTAAATCAGGCGATGTAAAAGTTGTTGCCGTTAACAATATAGATTTTAAGGTGCCACAAGGAAAATTTATTTCAATAATAGGGAAAAGCGGTAGCGGTAAAAGCACTTTGTTATCAATCTTGGGTGCCCTTGATAGGCCGACATCAGGCAAAATAATTGTTGACGGTAAAGATATCTCTCGTATGTCTGAAAAAGAACAAGTGTCTTATCGTTCTAAAGAAATAGGCTTTATATTTCAAAATTATAATTTAATTCCAAATATTTCTGCTCTAGAGAATGTAACGATTACTATGGAGTTTGCTGGTACACCTTCTAAGGATAGAAAAGAACGAGCAACAAAATTATTAGACGAAGTTGGTATAGAAGGTGAAAAGCAAAGAAGGAAACCGGGACGGCTTTCCGGAGGAGAACAACAAAGAGTAGCTATTGCAAGAGCATTAGCAAATAAGCCAAAGCTGATTCTTGCTGACGAACCTACTGGGAATCTTGATTCTCAAACAGGTAAGATGATTTTTGATCTGCTTCATAAACTTTCCAGAATAGAAAATACAACAATCATAGCAGTGACTCACGATCTTTCTATTGCAGGTAAAACGGATATGACATTTAAGCTTTTTGATGGCAAGATTAGTGATAGTAAATAAATCTTATTATTTATATAGAGGTGAATAAGTTACGAAACATTTGAGACTCCTGCAAATAACTAAGGAGTTTCCAATATGCATATCAAAGCCTTGTGGTA